>JBDRWH010000167.1:0-4099 GCA_039802325.1 Caldifarciminota bacterium | reverse complement strand
ACCGGTCTTAATATTGTGTGCGCTCCTTCATAACCCCGAATATGGAAGAAATAGTCATCGGGTCGGGCAAACTTGAAGGTAAGTTCCATATTTGACTTTGAATTCTTTCCAACATAAACCCTGGAACCGGAATGAAGAACAAACTCCCGAAACGGTAAAGATATTTTTTCTTTCTTCTGGGTTATAACCTGACTCTGTATTTTTTCTTGCTTTATCTCAACACCACTTTTGAGCATTGCGATTTGTTCTTTCAACTTCGCTATTTGTTCTTGTTTCTTCGGTATGCCCCTTTTGAGTTTCTTATATTTTTTGAAAAATTCTTCAGCATTTTCTATTGCGCTTTTTGCGGGGTCAAGGTCAATTTCTATATCTTGTTGCGTATAAGGGTCAAACAGCTTGATTTTGTCCAAACCTTTTCTTATCCTTGAAATATTGGTAATCAGCAATTCACCCGCAGTTCTGTAATATTGTATGGACTCAGTGTTATCCAATTCTTTTGTTAACTGCCCAACCTTCTTTTCAAGTTTTCTTATTAGACTTTTTCTATTGCTCTGCTGGGAGAGTTTTTCCGCCTGTTCAAGATAAGAGTTGATTCCCTCAGCAAATAGCGCATTCCAGGTGGCATATTCACCGATAAAGTTTCGGGCGAATAGACTTATCCTGAGTGGAACGATTGAGGTGATCTTCGGCCTGCAGGGTTTGCCCTGTAATACTGCTTTCAATCTTTCTAAATTTTCCTCACTCAATTCTTTAGCAAGATATTTATCTATTCCTTCAAAATTCCTTACAAGGGCTTCCTTATCTTTAAGTTGTTCTGAATTTGCATCAATTATTGATGGCTTTGGTTCCTTTTCTATGTATCGTTGGAATAGATTTCTTTGTGTTTCTTCCCGTATGATAGATAGATTCGGCGCCTCCTTGTAAAATGATAGTTTGATCACAAGATCGCATTTCTGACCATATTCAACTTTTTCCGCAATAAAATCAACAACTGGTCTGTAATCTGACTGTTCTATCCTGACAATCCGTGAACCAGCAATGTGGTCATCAAAATATGGGAGCCTCTCAAAACTCTTGTTTGTTACACCTGAATATAATCCTAACGCCTGTGGATAGAACGAAACAAATAAAGCACTATCCTCAAATTCAAACTGCACCAATCTTTTCTTTATTGAAACTCGTGTAACAAACCTGCTCACAATGGCTGAGCTAATTTCTCTCAGTGTCAGGAAGGTATAGATACCGTTCATAACAGAGTTTATTCACAATATATCTCTGCGTCAAGCATTCAATTCCATTTGCTCCAGGTTATTGACTTAAATGAAATTTTGTATAAATTATCTATGATATGCATGTCTTCTTGAGCGATGCCCATATTAGAAGGGATGATAGTTATCGTGCAAAAATATTGCTCAAATTTTTAAATGAATTCAAACCAAAACTGAAAAACCTGTTTATCCTCGGCGATCTATTTGAATTCTGGTTTGAGTACAACATTGCCCTTCCCAAGGATTACTTCAAGGTCCTCGCCACATTTTACAATCTACACGAACAAGGCATAAAACTGCACTACATATTAGGCAATCATGAAGTAATGATTGGTGATTTTCTCAAGAAACTGGGCTTCATTGTTTATCCGAACAAAGCAGAGATTGAACTGGATGGCAAAAGACTTTTTTTGACCCACGGCAACAAGATTGACCGTCGGCTCTGGACAGTCTTATGGGAAAATCTTTTGACCTCAACGATAAATCACAAATTATATAGCCTGGTCCATCCTGATATCGGTGTCTTTCTTGCTCAAGGGATTGCCCATCTTTCCCGACAGCAACCTCGCAGCCAACATCTAAGTAGAATGCTGGAAAAATATGCCCAAGAAAAACTAAAAGATTTTGATATTGTCATCCTTGCCCATTCACATATTCCATTATTCAAAAACTATCAGGACAATAAATACTACATCAACACAGGTGACTGGGTTGATAACTTCTCTTATGTTACATTGATGAATGGTGTTATCTCGTTAAACTACTATCAGTAGACTATCCAAGACTACCAACTTCCTTTTCAACCTCTTCAAGTATTTCACAGGATTTTACAAGTTCTTTCATAACATTGTGGTCAGGATATAATGGTCTATCCTCATCAAGATGTGGTACATGTTTTCTAATCACCTTCCGCGCAACATTTACGCCTTTGCCCGGGTTGAATTCGCGAAAATCCAATGCCTGTGCTGCTGCCATAAATTCTATACCGAGAATTCCATAGGCATTATCAATTATCTGAGCATTCTTTATTGCCGTATTCATTCCCATTGATACGAAATCTTCCTGGTCCGCAGCCGCTGGTATGGACTGGATAGAAGCCGGCATCGAAAGAATTCTTTGTTCAACAATCAGCATATCAGCTGCATATTGGCTGAGCATAAAACCTGAAAACATCCCAGGGTCTTTTGTCAAAAATGCAGGCAGTCCCACGCTTAAATTGGAATTTGTCAACCGGTTCAATCTTCGTTCAGAGAGTACACAGACCATCGTCAGTGCTGCACCAACCATATCCATTGGCAATGACACAGGCGAACCCTGGAAATTTGCACCGGTCAAAGTCAGATTGTATTCAGACAAGAATATAGGATTATCACCAACGCCGTTCAGTTCAATTTCCACCTGTTCCCTTGCCCAGCGCACAGCATCGTGTGCTGCACCAATGACCTGGGGTGATGAACGCATTGAATATGCATCCTGAACTTTGGTTTTGTATTTTCCGGTCATCAAGTCACTGCCTTCAATGCACTTCATAATTGCCTTTGCAGAACGCACCGCACCCGGGAATCCTCTTACTTCATGGACGCGAACGTCATAAGGTTTAAGATTGGCAATCAATGCTTCCAGGGTCATTGCGCAGGCAATTTCTGACTGCTTCAGCCAGCGGTTGATATCATACAGATGTAATGCACTCATTGCCGTCAGAAGATTAGAACCATTTATAACTGCCAAGCCATCCCTTGCCTTTAATCCAGGGATTGGAATTCCTGCCTTTTCCATTGCCACCCTGCCAGGCAACCTCTGCCCTTGATAAAATGCCTCACCCTCACCAAGCATTAAGAGCGCAATCTGAGACATAGGAGCAAGGTCTCCACAGGCACCAACCGATCCCTTCTGACACACAACCGGAATAACTCCTTTGTTGAGCATTTCTATAAGAGTCAGGGTGATCTCTGGACGGCAAGCAGACCTGCCCTTGGCGTGAACATTTATTCTACCAGCCATTGCTGCCCTTACATATTCAATAGGTGCTGGTTCGCCAATGCCAGCAGCATGATTATATATCAGATATCTCTGAAATTGCTCCACTTGTTCATCCGAAAGAACTACCTCAGATAACTCACCGATACCGGTGTTTGTTCCATACATAATCTCTCTTGCCTTCAATTTTTTCTCAAGCATTGCCCGACATTTTTTAATCTCCTCAAGAGACTCAGGTGCGAGCTCAACCCTTTCATTGTTACGGGCAATTGCCACAAGTTTTTCAATAGTCAAACTTTTGCCATCAAGCACAATCGCCATATAAAAACTCCTTTTTCGTATTCTATCCAATTATTGAAAAAAGTCAATGTATTGACAGAAAATTGAATTAGCATATACTAATCCGTGCCCGGAGAAAAAGGTGTTCTGATTATCGGAGCTTTCTTATTCACATTCTTATTCTTTTATTTCTACCCTCTTAATATTGGCATTGTTGATGAAACTGCCTATCTATCAATGACTTATGCATTTCAGAAAGGGAATCTCTATTACGAAGAGGCAGGTATTGAATCTGCACCCGCCTCAATGACTGTTGATCATCATCTTGTTTCCAGGTATCCACCAGGCAACAGTATCTTGCTTTTGCCTTTTACAGCGATCCACTGGAAATGGATATTTCTCAGGGGTTATATATTAATGATAATTGGATTTATCATTTTCATTATGTTACTCCATAATAATCAACTTCCCCGTCACTACGCCTTGCTATTTTTGTTCCATCCTTCTTTTCTGTTATATAGCCGAACCATCATGAGCGATTTGCCCAGCACAATCTTCAGTCTTCTGGGTTTGTT
>JBDRWH010000166.1:0-4132 GCA_039802325.1 Caldifarciminota bacterium | reverse complement strand
AATACTGATGATTTCCTGTTTTGTGATACCGCGATTCATCAAGGCAAGCAGGCGATTGTTTATGTGTTGAATCGGCATATCAAGATATTTACACACTTTTGGGTTGTTTCTGATTTCAAAGAGCAATTCATCAGTTATTGATTTAGGATGGGCATAGAGTAATCTGAGCCATTCAATGCCTTTGATTTTGGAAAGTTCTCTTATCAAAGGAATAATCATCTGTTTCTTGTACAAGTCAATCCCATATTTTGCTGTATCCTGGGCAATCAGGATGAGTTCTTTTATTCCCAGTTGTGCCATTGCTTGTGCTTCATTAATCAAGTCTTCAAATTTTGCGCTTTTGAATGCACCTTTTATCCTCGGAATGGTGCAGTAAGAACAATGATTTGAACATCCATCAGCAATTTTCAGATAGGCATATCCATAGGTGGATAATAGCCGTGCGCCCAATCGGATTTTTCTGTGGGTAATTGTATTTAAAAGTCTATTCTTTTCACTAAGATAAAACCAATCTGTAACTTTAGGGAATTTCTCAACCAGGAGTTTCTTACAACGGTTGACTGCACAGCCATATACGTAGACTTTTTTTCCTTTATTTTTTTTCAAGATTTTTTTTATCTCATTTTCGGTCTCTCTTAATGCGGGTTTAATAAAGCCGCAGGTATTGATTACAATGATGTCACTTTCCCTTATGGAATCTGTTACCACGCAATCATTTCTTTCAAGGCTGCCCATTATTTTTTCTGAATCAACAAGATTTTTTGGACAACCCAGGGATATAAAATATATTTTAATCAATTTTAATGAGTTTGACATCAGCACAGGCAATGATTTCATTGTTCGGGTCTTTTATTTCTGCCTGTGCGAAAACCAATTTGTATTTGGTGCTGACGACCTTACCGGCTGCGAAATATTGATTTTCTGCAAGCATTGGTTTTCTTATACGCATATTCAATTCTGCCGTGACTGCTTTATATCCTTTTTTATACGCTGCCCATACTGCCATTTCATCCAGAATTGTTGATACAATTCCGCCGTGTATAACCTTGTGATATCCCTGGAACAGGGAACTGAGTCTGATTGGTGCACTCACACCTGTTTCAGTCTCGGTGATATTGAGATGAAGTCCGATTGAATTTTCTCTGCCACAGGCAAAGCACTTATCGTCCATCAGGAAATTATTGTTCAATTATTTCGGTCCCTTTTGGTGGTTTGAATTCAAATAGTTTTTTTGATAATTTTTTGTTTAACTGAATGTCTTTGAATATGAATTTGTTTTCGGATTCGGTTTCGTCAAAAATACTGATGCTGATTATTTCGTATTTATTCTTGTCTATTCCAATGATAATCTTCTGGTAGATTTCGGTCTCTTCTCTGGGTGTTAGAATGATTTCATAATTCTTGTTGACTTTCAATTCTGCATTAAATCTTTCCTGGTAGTCTTTCAGGAAAATGTCAGGATTCACTGCAAAAGGAATTTGTGCCCCGAGGTGTTGTCTGATTGCCCTTTTTCTATCAGGCATGTATATCCACAAAGAAATACTATCACCAACATATATTTGTTTTGGATTGTTTATCTCCATTCGGAAGTAATTGGGTTTGAGAAAGTAAACAGAACCTTCAAAGTTCTGGCAGATGTTAGAGGTCTTTTCACAGAACTGCTGGGTAAATTCAATATAAAAACTATTCAGGTTCTGGTAATTAGCAATCGTCTTATTGATGACACTATCAATCTGCTGGGCAAAGCCTGTATTTAAAGCAAACAGGAAAAAAATTAAGATTGTTATTATCTTGCTCATATTCCTTCCTTTCATAGTTAATTTTACACATAAAATCTGCAGTGTCAAGATATGCGACCTTTCTGTTGACTATACAGCAGTTCTGAATAAAATAGCTCTGTGAGAAAGAAGAAGTTCCATCCTTTGATTGATGAAGAAAAACAGCAGATTGCTCGTAAGTACCATAAAGAACATCGTGTTGTAAATGTAGTTTCGTCAGCTGTGTCAATAGTAATCCTTCTGCTCATTATTGGATTTCAGATTTCCCAGAAATTCTTTGGCGTCATAACTGACATAAGTGATTTACGTATTATCCAGGCTTTTCTTTATTTTGTTGTTTTTTATTCAGTATATTTCTTGATTTCTTTGCCATTTGGGTTTATTGGTGGCTACAGGATTGAGCACAAATACAATTTCTCTACCCAGACAATAAAAGGATGGTTTATGGATGAAATAAAATCATTTATTGTAGGATTAGTCCTGGGTTTGATTGTTATTGAAGTTTTATATTTGATAACATTCTCCTGCCCGAAACTCTGGTGGCTTTATCTTTCAATATTAATGATTCTCTTCAGTGTCGTGCTTGCAAATCTATTTCCGGTTTTGATTTTGCCCCTTTTTTACAAAACCACGCCTCTGGCTGATGGGAATTTGAAAGAAAGAATAAAAGAAATATGCGGGAAGGCAAAGATGAAGATTGAGGGGGTCTTTACGATAAATTTAAGCAGTAAGTCCACAAAGGCGAATGCAATGGTTGTGGGTCTTGGTAATACAAAGAAGATTTTGTTAGGTGATACCTTAATTTCAAAATACAATGAAAATGAAATCATTGCGACGCTATGCCATGAGATAACCCATTATCAGCAGCATCATATCTGGTATCTGATTTTGTGGAATTCTATTATCACATTTATTGTCTTCTATTTGCTCTATCGTATCCATCCAGTTTTCTACCGTCTTGCTGGCTTTGAAAATATATCGGATATCGCAGGGTTTCCTTTATTCGTTTTGCTCTTTGGCCTGCTCTCTTTTCTCTTAAAACCCATTATTTCGGGTATCTCAAGATTTTATGAGAAAAAGGCAGATGCAGGTGCGCTAACTTTGTCGGAAAATCCTCAGGCATTCATAGAGTTGATGGCAAAATTCTGCAATCAGGAACTGACAATTGCCTATCCACATCCATTGATTGAGTTCTACAGTTATTCACATCCTTCCATAGGAAGAAGGATTGAATTTGCTGAGAAATTCCAGAAGGAAAATCACAATGCGTAAAAAGATAAATACTCTGGTAAGAAAAAGTCTTACTGTTCCATTAGAATTTGGTGAACGCCGTCTTGATTATGTTATTTCGTTCTTTACTGATTTATCCCGCAAAGAGGCGAAAGAAATTGTAGAAAATGGGCTTGTGCTTATGAATGATAGGAGAATAACCTTTCCTTCAACAAAGGTGAAAAAAGGAGACAGAATTATCATACTTGAAACTGAAAAAACTTCAACTTTGCCTGAGCCAGCAATATTATGTGAAGATGATCATATAATTGTCGTAAACAAGCCATCAGGTTTTCTTAGTGAACAAACTGGCAAAGAAAAGGGTGTTGCCTTGAGCAGAATTCTTGAAAATAAAGGCAAAGTTGTTTTTCCAGTACACCGGCTTGACCGTGAGACAAGTGGTGTCATGATCTTTGCAAAGACAGTCAAGGCACGGGATTTCTTAGTTGAAGAGTTCAGGGATCGTAAAATCAATAAAACATATATTGGAATCGTTGAAGGTATTTTGCGTCAAAAAAATGGTATATTGAAGGGTAAGATTCAAAAGACCAATGAATATGCTGAAACACATTATGAAGTTACGAAAATTCTGAAAGGTGCAACTCTATTGAAATTAGTCCCCAAGACAGGACGCACCCACCAGTTAAGACTGCAACTTGCTCAGATAGGACATCCGGTGATTGGTGATAAAAAATATTATAATTTGAAAAGAACAAGATTTTTTTTTCAAAGGCAGGCACTCCATTCATACAAAATAAGTTTTGTCCATCCTGAAACAAAAAGATGGGTTGCTTTTACAGCACCCATCCCTGACGACATGAAAAAATTGATTGATAGGCTGAGTTGTTAAAGTCCCTGTTCTTCCTTTTTCTTTTTTTCTTCAATATTCCTTTTTACAATTTCTTCCCTTCTCTTTTTATCCGCAGTTTGAAGCAACTGGGTAATAATCCAGCCAATAATGACCACTATGATTATGATCAAAATTATTTTCATATTAACTTCTCCTGTTTGTGAATTATATAAAAATAAGAATAGAAGTCAATAGCGACAATGGTCAATGGTCTATCGGTTTAGATGCTGGTTGG
>JBDRWH010000165.1:0-4137 GCA_039802325.1 Caldifarciminota bacterium | reverse complement strand
AAAGAATTTTGACCCGGTTTGTGCCGGGCTTGAAATAATTTCAACAATAAAAGAACTTTATCCGAAAAAATTTGCCTGGCGTAAACCGCCTTATGAATTTGAGAAAAAGAAAATGCCTTTTGATATTTTGATTGGCAACTCCTGGATAAGAGAAGCAATAGAAAAAGGCGAATCAGTGGGAACAATGAAAAAAAGGTGGCAGAAAGACCTGGTTCAATTTAAAAAGATGCGTGTGGAATATTTACTTTATGAATAGTATGGAGAATTTCTATGTCACCCTGAATTTATTTCAGGGTCTCATATCTGTCGGTATTTATTTAACAAACTTATGAATGCAATCATTCTATCCGCAGGTTTGGGCAAAAGGCTCGGTAATATAACAAAAAAAATACCCAAGCCATTATTACCGATAAATGGCACACCTGTAATCAAATTAATTATCAAAAAGTTGAAAAGGGCAGGAATAAAAAATATTGGAATCAATCTTTTTTACAAAGCAGACTTAATAAAAAAATCATTACAAGATTTGCGCAGGATAGAATTCGTGATTGAAAAATATCTTTCCGGAACTGGTGGCGCATTGCTCCATTTCAAGAATTTCGTATCTGAAGATTTTTTGATTCACAATTGTGATATTCTCTCAAATATAGATTTAAAAAAGGCATTAAAAAAGCATAAAAAGATAAAACCCCTGGCAACGATTGTCCTGGTGAAAAATTATAAAACAAATCGGGTTAAAATTTCAAAAAATCGCGTTATAAGGTTTTATAAAAAGAGAATGGATGGCTGTTATACTTATGCGGGGATCGCTATTCTTTCAAAAAGAATTTTTAGATATTTTCCAAAAAACAAAAAGGTCTTCAGCCTCACCGAAGTCTATAATAATGCTATAAAAAATGGCGAAATTTTATATCCTTATATGATACACAGTATTTGGTATGATATAGGTATTTTAGAGGTTTATCGTTCTTTGAAATGCCGAAAAAACCGGCTCTGGAAGTAGCAAAAATGCACATATTTAATAAAAGACTAAACAGATATGAATTTGTTGAAGAGATTATTACCGGTGGGTCAGATAGAAGATTTTATCGGGCCAAAAAAGATAGAAAGACTTGTATACTCATTGAAGATAGAAATATTAATGAATACATAAAGATTTTGAATCACCTATTAAAAATAGGTGTTGGTGTTCCAGAGTTGTTTGAATTTAAAGATAATTATGCGATAGTAGAGGATTTGGGCAATAATTCTCTATATGAAATAATGAACAAAAGGCGTACCGGCTGGATAAAATTTTACAAAAAGTCAATAGAGGAACTAGTTAAATTGCAGGTTGATGGATATAAGAATGCCCCGGTGGATAATTATTATGATAGTGACCATATCAAATGGGAACAGGATTATTTTAAGCAATTTTTTTTGAAACAATTTTGCAAGATACCTGATGAAAAAATTTGTGAAATTGAAGGGGATTTGAAATTATTACATAAAAAGGTCGTTGAGGCGGTAAAACCAATAAGCAATTTTTTGATGCACAGGGATTATCAATCACAGAATATCTTTGTAAAAAATGGAAGAATTAGAATTGTGGATTTTCAGTCAGCAAGGATTGGGCCATTAACCTATGACCTTGCATCTTTATTAAGGGATGCGTATGTTCGTATTGATAGAAAAAATGAAAATGAATTAATTTCGTATTATTTGAGTTGTCTGGAGAAAAAGGGAGTAAAGATTGCAAAAGAAAAATTTTTTGAAATTTACCAGATTACCGCTATCCAGAGGCATATGCAGGCACTCGGTGCCTTTGCGAACCTATTTCTGAATAAAGGCAAAGAACATTTTAAAAATTATATCCCCCGTGCTCTTGAATTATTGAATATTGAATTGAAAAATAGCGAATTCAGCAAATTACACTTCAACATTTCATCAATTAAACAATTAAACAATTGTTTAAGTATTTAACTATGCAATTTATGGGACTGTGCAGATTTTTAGATAACTGTGTTAAATTAAAAAAGATTCCTGGAGCAGTATTGTGGGTTGGTAATAATAAAGATGTTTACATTTATGAAGCATTTGGTTATCGGCAAATTTTTCCTAGAAAAGAGAAATTAGATAAAGATACAATCTATGACCTTGCCTCGCTGACAAAACCTTTATGTACTGCAATGTCAGTTATGTTACTATTTGAAGAAAAGGAGATTAAACTTAATGACCATATTGAAAAATATCTTCCTGAGTTTAAAAATAAACCAAATGGTAAAAAGACAATAAAGGAATTACTCACCCACACCTCCGGCTTGCCTGCCTGGTTTCCATTATATTTACTCAATCCACGGGAAAGGATTGATTATCTCTCCAGGGCGAATACAGGTAAAAAAGAAGTCGTTTATTCGTGTTTAGGATATATCGTTCTCGGATTGATGATTAAGAGGATTACAAATCAAGGGTTGAATTTATTTTGTAAAGAAAAAATATTTAAAAAATTGCATTTGCGCAATACAATGTTCAACCCATCAAAAAAAATAAAAAACATTGCTCCCACAGAAATGGGCAATGGGCATGAAAAACAAAAGGCAAGAGCGTATTGTGATATATCAAAGATAAAATGGCGTGATTATTTGATAAAAGGCGAGGTGCACGATGGAAATTGCTTCTACGCATTTAATGGTGTTTCTGGAAATGCAGGATTATTTTCTAATGCCGAAAACTTGGCTATAATAATGCGGGCATATTTAAATGGTGAGATTGTAAAACCGAGTACTTTGAGATTAATGATTAAAGACTGGACCGGGGGCAAAGAAAAAAGGGGGCTGGGCTGGTGGGTCAATCCTTATCCCGGAATATTATCTAATGCAGCATTCGGACATACGGGATTTACCGGAACGATGATAATGGCTGACCCAAAGAAAAATTTAATAATGATATTGTTGTCTAATAGTGTCCACCCGGAAGTACATCTCGGCAGGATGCCGAAGATAAGAAAAAAAGTTGTGCAACTTATTGCATTATGAGCTGTTCTACTTCATCAAGATCATCTTGTGGGTTTCAACATAATCATCCACTTTGATAACGCAAAAATAAAGACCGGCTGCGCAATCAATATTATTCTGGTCCTTGCCGTTCCATTTAAACTCGTGAATGCCCGATGGCATTGTTTTGTTTGCAATCTCATTCACATGATTACCGAGCGCATTGAAAATTGAGATCTCAACTGATGCTGGGTGAGAAAGCGACAAACGAATTGTGGTTTTTTGAGAGAACGGATTCGGTACGACTTGGAATTGAACTGGGTTTTCCCAGGGCAAATCTTGTTTGGATATACCTGTCCAGGGGTTATATTTTAAATTGATGCAATGATTTCCACATGTCCAAAAAACATCGCCATAATGATGGGCAATGTCGTTTAAAAAAGAACGAATACGAGGAGTCACATAACTCTGTGTCCAATTTGCACCACCGTCCGTGGTTTTATAAATGAATCCCCTTCCGTCATCACCAACGCTACTGCCCCAATAGTTATGAGCAAGTAACCAACCATTCAAAGTATCCTTCATTATGATGTCAGTAATCGTATAATGTGGAAGGCTCTGCACCACTGTCCAGGTTGTACCGCCGTTTGTAGTACGGTGTATTCTTGCATTGTATGAGCCGAGTATGCCAAGATTCTGGTTGACAAAATACGCAACCTGAAAATGATCTGGTTGAGCAGGTGTTTGTGGATTCCAGGTCGCACCGCCGTTGCTCGTGTAGTAAATAAAACCATTGCCTCCACCATAACCCCCGCATGCCCAACCACGTTGCGAATCAATAAAATAGACAGCGCTTACATAATTAGATGTACCAAGTGATTGGTTTGACCAGGAAGCCCCACCATTACTTGTAAATCGCAGTGTGCCATTACTTCCACATGCCCAGCCTGAATCTTGGGTTGCGAAGAAAATATGGCCTATCCATGCTGTAGAACCAATGGAATTGTATACCCAGGTTGCTCCGCCATTAGTGGTGCGGTATACACCCGAGGAATTCCCTTCTTTTAGTATCCATCCATAGTTTAAACCCTGAAATTGGATCTTGGTGCCGCCAGGTGTATTAGGATCGTAAAACCAGGTATTGCCAGCATCAGTTGAACGATAA
>JBDRWH010000164.1:0-4145 GCA_039802325.1 Caldifarciminota bacterium | reverse complement strand
ATATTAGGGATGGACATTATTTTGTATTCCGCTGTCTTCTCTGGATTTTCATCAACATTAATCTTGACGACCTTAATTTTACCTTCGTATTCTACTGCAATTTCATCAATTGTTGGTGCGACCATTCTGCAGGGACCACACCACGCTGCCCAGAAATCCACAAGAACCGGCAACTTTGATTCTTTGACTTCCTGGTCAAATGTAGCATCTGTTAAATGTATTACCGGCACATTACCTCCTTAAAACAATGGTTATTGGGCTGGGGTTAAGAAGCTGGTTTCAAAAAAACGAGCATCCCAACCTCAAACCATAAACTATTTTCAAAACACTTGTTCAACTGATTTGATTTCTGGTATTGCGTCTTTTAGCCGTTTTTCAATTGCCATTTTCAGCGTAAGCATACTCATTGGACAACCACCGCACGCGCCCGAAAGTCTCACCTTCACTATTCCATCGCTGCTCACTTCCACCAATTCCACATCACCACCATCCATTTGCAGATTGGGTCTGATTTCTGCAAGGATTTTCTCAACCTTCTCTTTCATTCATACCCCCTTTTGGTTTAAAACAAAAGTCCATGCAAAATTCAAATAGACAAAAAATAATCTACTTAACATATTTAGATAGAACATTCTACATAAATGTTTATTCTTACACAATCTTAAGAATAGCCAGAAATTGCCGACTGTCAAGATTTTAGTTTTTTCGCCTGCAAAATTGAATGAAACTTTTATCAGAATAGGCTTGATTTTTTCTGCGATTCTTATATAATTAGGGGTAGAAAGGAGTGCTTATGAAGATAAAATTTTTAGGGCACGCAGCATTTCTAATTACTTCGGATAAGGGTTTGCGAATAATAACTGATCCATATAAACCTGGATGTTATGGCGGTGGTATAAAATATAATCCCATTACAGAAGAAGCAGATATTGTGACGATTTCTCATGACCATGATGACCACAACGAAACAAAGATAAGGGGTAATCCTGTATTTGTTCGTGAACCGGGTAAAAAAGAAATCAAAGGTATAACTGTCTCAGGGTATGAGGTTTTTCACGATAAGAGTTCAGGAAAAGAAAGGGGTAAGGATGTTATCTTTAATATTGAGATAGATGGAATGAATATTGTCCATCTTGGTGACATTGGTCATACTCTGACTAAATCTGATGCTGACAGGATTGGCAAAGTGGATATTCTTTTGATTCCGGTGGGTGGATATTTTACAATTGATTCAAAGGAAGCGCAAGAAATAGCAAGCCTTATGAATCCCAGGGTAGTCATACCGATGCATTTCAAAACTTCAAAATGCGATTTTCCTATTTCCGCAGTTGACGATTTCACAGAAGGTAAAGAAATCAAAAGATTTGAGGGCGAGATTGAATTAAAAAAAGAAGATCTGCCATTAAAGATGGTGATTTATGTGCTTTCACCGACCAAATAGAAACAAGGGGGTAAAATGAGAGAGGTTGAATATAGCACAATTGTGGAGACAGTTGCCCGATTGTGCAAAGAGGCAAACTATTTTTTAGGTGAGGATGTATACAACGCACTAAAAAACGGCCAGGAAAAAGAAGAATCTCCAGTTGGTAAGGATATTTTCAAGCAACTATTAACAAATGCTGATATTGCAAAGAACGAACAGATACCGATATGTCAGGATACAGGGTTTGCAGTGATATTTCTTGAACATGGTGCTGATGTCCGGGTGAAAGGTGACATTAACCAGGCAATCAGTGAAGGTGTTGCAAAAGGTTATACTGAAGGATATTTGCGAAAATCAATTCTTTCAGACCCGATAAAGGGTAAGAACACCAATGATAATACCCCACCCATAATCCACACAACAATCGTACCTGGAGATAAAATAAAGATAACAGTCGCACCCAAAGGCGGTGGTAGTGAGAATATGAGCACAGTAAAAATGATGGCACCTGCAGCCGGGATAGAAGGTGTTAAGAAATTCGCAATTGATTGGGTGATTCAGGCAAGTTCTAATCCCTGCCCGCCAATTGTTGTGGGTATTGGTATTGGTGGCAATTTTGAATATGTTGCCTATCTTGCTAAGAAAGCACTTTTGCGCAATATCGGTGAGAGAAACCCAGACCCATTCTATGCTGATGTAGAAAGGGAATTGCTGGAAAAGATTAACAAGACTGGTGTTGGTCCGATGGGACTGGGTGGCAGAATTACCTGTCTTGATGTCTTCATTGAAGTTTATCCAAGGCATATTGCTTCTTTTCCTACAGCAATCAATATCAACTGCCACGCAGCAAGACACAAAAGTGCAGTGATATAAGCACATAAGTGGGAAGTAGGAAGTAAGAAGTGAAAAATGAAAAATAATAAAGAACTAAGAAAACGTCTTTATGAATTTGCATTAAGAATTGTTAAATTTGTTCAATCACTTCCCAAAACCTGGGTTGCACTGGAAATAGGAAAACAACTGCTAAGGTCAGGAACATCTATAGATGCCAATTATGAAGAAGCCTGTGGTGCGTTCAGTAAAAGCGATTTCATATATAAACTGAATACGGCGTTCAAGGAAGCAAAAGAAAGCCACTACTGGCTAAGATTGTTATATGACTCCAAGATTGTAACTAATGAGGAAACGCGATATTTACTACGAGAATCAGAAGAAATCAGAAACATACTCGGAAAAGGCGCAAAAACAGCGAGGTCAAATAGAAAATGATGTCCCCATTGATTTTTCACTTCCTATTTGTTAATTTTTACTTCTCACTTCCAACTTATTAAGTTATTATGGTCTTATCTTAAGGAGGTCTTATGTCAGAGCCAATTAGATTGAAAACACCCCTCTCTGATGAGGATGTTTTGAAGTTAAAAATAGGTGATAGTGTGCTAATCACCGGAAAAATTTATACAGCAAGGGATGCCGCACACAAAAGACTTTTTGAACTTGCGGAAAAAGGGGAACCCCTGCCCATTGATTTGAAAGGCAAAGTAGTCTATTATGCTGGTCCAGCACCGGCAAAGCCCGGTTATGTTATTGGACCTGCAGGTCCGACCACTTCAGGAAGATGCGACCCTTATACACCCAAAATGCTGGAAATAGGATTAAAAGGAATGATTGGAAAAGGTGTTCGTTCAAAGGATGTACGGGAGGCAATGAAAAAATATAAGGCAGTCTATTTTGCTGCCACCGGTGGTGCTGCAGCACTGATTGCCAAGAATATCAAGGCAGTTAAAGTAGTTGCCTATGAAGAACTTGGTGCCGAAGCAATAAGGGAACTTGAGGTTGTTGACTTCCCGCTCATAGTTGCAAATGATGCATTCGGTGGCGATTTATATGAAGAAGGGATGAAGAAATACCGGAAAGAATAAGAAATTACGAATGCTAAATGTCAAATGCCAAATTAAGGGAGTACCTAAATAATTGTTTGTCATTTGGATTTTGAAATTTGACATTAGAGGTTAAGGAGAAAAAATGAAAAAGACATTCATAGTCTTGCTTGGCGTGTTGATGCTTTCCTGCGGACCGCAGGAGAATGTGGTAAAGATTGGTCTTGTCGCACCATTAACAGGTGATGTGAAGACATTTGGTGAATCTACAAAAAATGGTTTTTTGTTAGCAATAGAAGAAGTAAATTCACAGGGTGGAATAAATGGAAAACAGATAAAAACATTTATCCAGGATGATAAAAATGACCCTACTGAAGCGCAGAACGCAGGAAGTAAACTGATAAATCAGGATGGTATAAAATTGATAATTGGTTCGGTTTCTTCTAAATGTTCAATTCCGCTGGCACAGACCTGTCAGGATGCAAGTGTAGTAATGATAACTCCAACATCAACAAATCCCAAGGTAACAATCAGAGATGATGGTTCAAGAAAAGATTTCATTTTCAGAGCCTGTTTTATTGACCCGTTTCAGGGAAGGGTTGCAGCAAAATTTGCCCTTGAAAATTTGAAGGCAAAGACAACCGCAATTCTTTATGATGTAGGCAATGACTATGTAAAGGGGCTTGCTGAATTTTATCGTGATAATTTTGTTCAGGGCGGGGGACAGGTGCTTGTTTATGAATCATATCAAAAAGATGATACAGATTTTTCAGCTTTGCTGACAAAGGTCAAGCAGGCAAATCCTGATGTTTTATATATTCCTGACTACTATAATAAAGTTGGTC
>JBDRWH010000163.1:0-4220 GCA_039802325.1 Caldifarciminota bacterium | reverse complement strand
CATCAGTTTTCATTTTTGCAAAACGCTGACCTCGTATCACACAACCAAGTGGTTCTATGAATGTACCTTCTTCATATGATACTTTATCAGGTAACAGAAATGTGCCAAATTTCACATTTATTTCAGGCACGCGCAAGTATTCTGCAAACCCACCGGGGTCAAAATTGGTTTTTTTCAGGGTTTCGCAAACTGTATGATAACCTTTTGCACAATATCTGCATACATTACAGGGAACATGGTGTGATACAAACACTCTATCGCCAATCTTGAAATTCTTTATGCCCTTTCCAGTTCTTACAATCTCACCTGCAATCTCATGTCCTAAAACCCTTGGAGCACTTTTTATTCTATACCACTCCATCACATCACTTCCACAGATGCCACTTGCAATTACCTTCACAAGGAGTTCATTATCACCAATTTCAGGTAGAGGTCTCTCCTCTATTCTTATGTCGTGATTATTATAATAAACTGCAACACGCATCAGACCTCACTTTACTCGGTCAAATTCTAAATTCGAATATCTAAATACGAAACATTATTTAGATCTACATTTCCAAAGTCTAAAAGTTACTGGGTTGGGGTTGAGAAGCTGGTTCATTTTGGTTAGTTGGTTCAAAAACCAACATCCCAATCTTAACCTTTTCACTTTTTTCTTCTCTTTTCCTCAAATATCCCATAAGCCTCATCAACGCTTGCATTTTTGTGCACAACTGCCCTCACTGCCTGTATCATTGCCACTGGATCTTCTGACTGAAAAATATTCCTGCCCATATCAACCCCAACTGCACCGTGTTTGATCGCATTATACGCAAGTTCCAGAGCCTCTCTTTCAGGTAATTTTTTCCCACCTGCAATCACAACTGGGACCGGGCAGGTTTCAACAACCTGCTCAAAATCCTCACAATAATAGGTCTTCACAAAATGAGCGCCAAGCTCCGCAGCAATCCTGCAGCATAAACTCAAATATTTTGCATCCCTGGTCATTTCCCTGCCAACCGCAGTAACTGCGAGCACTGCTATGCCATATTCTTCCGCCTGATTCACAAGTTCGGAAAGTGCGAGAAGTGTCTCTTTTTCATGTTCAGAACCAACAAAAATTGATAGCGCAACAGCACAGGCGTTCAATCTTATTGCCTCTTTTATTGAAGTTGTTATCCCTTCTTTTGACAGGTCGTTTGACAGGATACTTGTTCCTCCTGAAACACGCAGGACAATCGGTATATCAAAATCTGCAGGAACTGAAGTCCGTAGCACGCCCCTTGTGAGCATTAATGAATCAGCAAAACGTAGTAATGGCTTTATGGTCTTTGACGGAATTTCAAGCCCGGTTGTCGGACCTAAAAAATAGCCATGGTCAACCGCAAGCATTACCGTCTTGCCTGTTGCCGGCTTTATTATCCGTGAAAGTCTATTTTTCAATCCCCAATCCATAGAATCTCCTTTCATCATTTCTTATAAAATAGAGCCACAACCCGAATGCTTAAGTTACACTCATAAACAATACTCTGCACTAAAGTCTTTTAATGAATTCAATTACCAGACGCGCAGTTCTCTCAATATCCTTCAGACAGACCACTTCCACAGGTGTATGCATATACCGAAGTGGTATTCCCAGGACACAAGTCGGAATGCCTTGTTTGTTGAACGCAATGGTATCTGCGTCTGTACCCGTGTATCCGGGCAATGGTTCTATCTGATATGGAATCTCCTGGGATTTTGCTGCATCAATCAGTATCTGGTATAATTTCTTTGGGATTGTCGCACCCCGGGCAATGACCGGACCTTTATTCAAACCAAAGCATTCGGTTTCAGCAATCCCCGGAAATTCTCCGTGTGTCACATCAATAACTACGCCATAATCAAGTTTCAATCTGTATGAGTGTATCCGAGCACCAAGTCCAGAGAATTCTTCCTGATTTGTAGCAACAAAATGAATATTAACGGGCGAAGACCTTTCCGCAATCTCACGCATTATCATGACTGCACACGCAACGCTCGCACGATTATCAAGAGATTTTGCACTCCTGAAATCGCCTTGCAGTTTATTGTACGACCCTGCAAAACAAACGATATCTCCAATCTTCACCAATTTTTTCACAACCTCGGGCTTCAAACCTGTATCAATGAAGAGGTTATCAATTGACAGGACCTTTGTCTGTTCCTCTTTCGTCATCAAATGCGGTGGTTTTGCGCCAACATATCCTTTGAGTGGTTTCCGACTCAATATTTCCACTTCCTGTCCAGGTAGTATCCGCTCATCGCAACCGCCAATCTGACGGATTCTGATAAATCCACTATCTTCAACATAGCTTACAAGGAAACCAATTTCATCAAGATGGCAGGCAAGCATTAAATGTAGATCGCCCGAACCCGGGACCATTCCATAAACACTTCCATCTTCCAATACTCTTGCATCACTCACAAAAGATTGCATTTCGTCTATAAGGACTTCTGCAACATTACCTGAGTAACCAGTTCCACTTGCCTGGCATAGCTTCTTTAGTAGACCATCCAGATATTCAATACTGTCTTTCATTTTTGACTCTCAGTCTTGCTAATCTGTCCTTCTTTGTTATCAGTATTCGTCGGTGGCTCAATGACCGTTCCAAACACAAGATTTCCTGTGTCAGATTGTATCATTGATACAACCCTTGCATCAACAGACCGGTTAAGATATTTTGCACCATTTTCTACTACTACTTTTACACCTTCAAGGTAGCCAACACCTTCATTAAGATTCAATCCCCTTTTTATCACCCGTACTGAAATAATTCGACCCGGAAAGAATATTGGTGTCAGCACACGATATAGTTCCTTGATATTGATAATACGGACATCAGGAAACGATTTGATGTAGAAGTCATAACCTTCAGATGCAGTGATTACCTTCGCCTTTCTCCTTTCTGCTGTCTTCAGGACACAAATTTCTTCAACAACGCCATCCACATTTTTGTCCACGAATTCTATTGGTACTACCTTTTTCAAACTGTTAATCATTTTGTCTACTTCCCCTCCAATCTTACGACGGACAATTATCTTTACAAGGTAAGGAATAATTGCCTTGCCTTCAAAAAATTTCTTTTCAAATAGATTAACAACACGACCATCAATAATGCATGATGAATCAAGAACGAATCGCTCTTCTTTTTTGAAAAACAACATTGAACCCCCTTGTATCACTTGCTGAATACAGTAGATACAGCTTCATTTACTTCACCTACCTGTATAACTTTCATACTCAAGTTCGCAGGCAGTTTGTTCTTCAATGGAATAATTGCAGTCTTGAACCCCAGTTTTTCAGCCTCTTTAAGTCTGATATCAATGCCATAAACGGGCCTGACCTCTCCACAAAGTCCGACTTCACCGACCGCAAGTAATCCTTTTTCCACAGCCCTGTTTTTGATAGACGACGAAATCGCAAGAAGGATTCCAAGATCACTTGAAGTTTCAGAAAGTTTGATACCACCTGCAACATTGACAAAACAATCAAGACCATAAACATTTATTCCAACCCGTCTTTCCAGTACAGCCAAAAGCATTGCCAGCCGCTTATAATCAATGCCCGTGGTAACACGCTGGGGATAATTGAAAAAAGTTGGACTGGTCAATGCCTGAACTTCAACAAGAAACGGACGTGAACCTTCAATAACTGAAACAATCACTGCTCCAGGTGCCACAATATCAGAAATGAAGATACTTGAAGGATTCGTCACTTCCTTCAGACCATCACTCGTCATTTCAAAAACGCCAAGTTCATTTGTAGCACCAAATCTATTCTTGATCGCCCTTAGAATTCTGAACTGCCCTTCCCTGTCACCTTCAAAATACAATACTGTGTCAACAATGTGCTCCAGTGTTTTGGGACCAGCAATAATACCAAACTTTGTTACATGACCGATAATTACGGTTGTCACATTATGGGTTTTTGCAAATCTCATTATGTCACTGCCACACTCCCGCACCTGGGCAACGCTGCCAGGTGCTGAGGAAATATCAGCCTTGTAAACGGTCTGAATGGAATCAATGACCATTAGATCGGGTTTCACTTCTTCTGCTACATTCAGAATCGTGTCCAATTCTGTTTCTGAGAGAATATTAATTCTTTCTACTCTTGCGTTCAACCGCTCTGCCCTCAATCTTATTTGAGATGAAGATTCTTCACCGCTAACATAGAAGACCTTGCTTCCATTACTACTTATATGATCAGATATCTGTAG
>JBDRWH010000162.1:0-4253 GCA_039802325.1 Caldifarciminota bacterium | reverse complement strand
CGGCGTCATCTGGAGATAACTGCCATTCTATTATTACAACACCTCCTCCATCATCAGGTGCATCATATGCCCGCACCTGAGTGGGTGGGGAGAGGGTGAATAATAGGATTAAAAACATAAAACCCCCTTTGTGGTTTTGCTAAGCGTCAATCGGTTGCGAAATGCGTTTCGTGATCTTCTGGCGGTTTCTTCTTTCGAGTTCCAAAAGATTGCCAGGCAACGCTAAGGTTATATAACTGTCTAGAGATTTTATCGTAAATATCAATAAGTTCATTGACTAACTCAGGTTGAATTTTGTATACATCACGCACATGACTTAAAGAGACGATAGTTTCATTACTTTCTCCAGCCGCATCGTCGAGGTACTTCTGAAAAGCTTTGGGTTGGTGTCTTTTTGCGAACCCCTCAGCAATTAGACGAGGAACTGCTTTAGTTGAGCGGCGCAACTGATCAACAAGGTCAAATTGTTCACATTTGGGAACTTTGGGAATAATTTCTGTCAAGATGATTACCGATGCTTTGTACGAATTCTGATAGACCTCAAGATCTGCAAAACTTTTTATTTTTTTACGCATTACAACTCCCTTTTAGCGAAACCGTTGCGCTTTTCGCAACCGACACACGAAGTTGTCTATTTCTCTCTGCAAATACAATTTTTTTTCCCGCACTTCGGGCATCCCTTTATATATTTCTCCATCGCCTTTTCTGCATCAATTCCAAGAATAGAACCAACGGACAAAAGCCAGGCAAGGCAGTCTGCGAATTCTTCGCTAATCATCTTTTTATCTTTTTTCCGAATTGCCCTTGCCAGTTCACCAATCTCTTCAATTAGCCAGTTGAAAGTCTTATCAATGCCCCTTTTTGAATCTTTTTGAAAGTAGATTTTTTCAATTAGTTTTTGATATTCATTTAAATCCATCACACCTCCTCGGATATATCAAATAAATGGGTAAAATGGCTCAAAAAGGCTCAAGAGGTGGTAGACGGCACAAATGGCAAAGGGGCAGAAAATGTCTTTGAAAAATAAATGTTTCGTTCGTCTCGTTCTGATTTTGTTCATATAATCAAAAAAGGGAAGGGTATTATACCCTTCCCTTTACTGTTCTCTTTCAACTTCAACCCCTAAAATGCGCCCGTGTAATCATCCCAGGCTTCGCCACCGATGCCATTTCCATTGCCATCAAGATTATAACCATTTGTTGCGGTTACTGTTCTTGATATCCAGACTCTGCGACCACCACCAATTGTTCTCTTGAAATAATAGTCAACAATTGTTCTATCACCTGCAGTGTTGGTATAGATCCTTATATCACCTGGCACATAGCCATTATTATCATAAACCCTAACATTGCTCGCGGTAAGCGTTGAATTGTCCATTAATCTTGTAAATGTAATCATCACACCACTTGAACCAATCGCTGTTACACTCTGAACCCGTGGCGGATTATTCGGATCATCAACGCGGAAATAAGATTGTAAATCGGGCTCAGTCTCTTCGGGACCGTCATCATCTCCGTCAAGCTTTAACAAATACACTGGTGTTTTTGAATCACCAAGTCTCTTGATATTATTGCACACGACAGTGATTGTGTAATTTCTGCCAGCAGTCAATGGATTCTGAGGTTGAAGAATAATGCCATAGGGATCGCGGGAAACAATGTTTAATGCAATTGAACCACCGCCTTCTTGAGCAAGTTTTATATTATTTGTGTTCAAAGTCATTGTATCCATAGGTGATATCCCAGGAAAGCCGACCCAGATTTGGGGTGTGGTATTGTTGGTTGCAATTGTATCGGGTGCAAAGTTATTTATCGTGGGCTGGAATGTGGCAACAAGCGTATCAGATAGCGGTGCAGTCCAGAATGTAGAATGATAATCGTCATATGGTGTTCCATCAGCAAAATCATCATTATCTCCGTCAAGGGGTGAACCATAAAGATTCTTCATCCCTGCTGAACCAGAGACAAGACGGAGCAGGAATGAACCAGAATCAGGCACATCCGAGATTGAGATATAGAGAGTTCTGATTTCAGGGTAATATTCGGTGGTAATTAGATTGTTAGAAATTGTAGCATTGGTCCTCACATCAAGTATTACGATATTATCCTTGTTTGTGACGCTTGCGGGGTCCATATAATCTGAAAAACTCACGGTTATCAAACCTTCAATCTGGGGGGTGGCTCCATTCTGGTCATTCATCTGGGTATAATTTACTGGCGTAATACTTGTTACTGTTGGTAGATTTCCTGCACCAATCCCCTGTGGCATATCCGGATCAGGCGAAAGGATATTCTCTGCCTTTTGACAGGCAATCACCAATAACAAACTTAATCCAAGAAATAGTAGCTTTTTCATTTTATCCTCCTGATTAGAATTTTAATGTTGCAGAAATTCTCCAGTTTGTTAAATTGGTTAATTGGTTGAAACCCATCAGATCAATCTGGAGATTATCAGTGACCTGCCAGCCAACACCATAGAAATAGTTTGTCTGCGGTGTGTTAACCTTCTGTGTTTCGTCAGAACCAATAGGTGCCGGGTTAGGATCAATTAGATTTTCAGTGACTGTTCCTGTGCCATCAACAGTCCTGGTTCTCTGTGGTTCATACTGGACAAGCTCAGTAACTGTGGTATAATCATCCATTGTATATGTGTGCTGGGCACCAAGCCTCATAACAAGTTGTGGAAATAGATTGAATTCAACACCAACAGGCAATGCAATGCTGTTTGACTTACCGGTAATCTTTGTCATCCAGGTTTCGCTTGACCAGGTAGTCTGGACATAATCATCAGGGTCAAAAGAAACTCCATCATTGTCGTCATAGACTCTTCTTGATACTGTTGTGTCTCTTGCGAGCGTAGAATCAAAAGCCACTGATCTTGCCAGGATTACTCCAAAACCGAGTTTTAGTCTTTCGGAAACAGTGAATAGTTGTTTGGTTCCAACTTGAATTTCACTAAATCTTGATGAGCCATCATAGTAGGTAATCGTGTTTGTTGTATCCCAGGTAAATTGTGCCATTATATTGGCTCGGGTATTGTAGTAATAATCAATTGCATTATCTCCGTAACTTAATGATTGATTTGACACTCCTAAATAGAATCTACCCTGGGCGTTCTCGCTGTAGTTATAAAAAACACGGAGATTTACGGACATTATATTACCTGATTGTTTCTGGTCAAGAGAGTCAAGGACATTCGTACGAGTGTAAAAGGTATTCGTATCTGCCGGATTGGTATAAAGCACTGAATCTCCGGTGATATTTGCCTTTTCTCCATAACCAATGAGCCCAAAACCGGCAAGCAATCCAATGGACATTTTGTCCATATCTTTCCAGACACTGAATAGAATATCGTTTTCGCCGTAATTGAAATTATCGTCGCCTGAGAACTTTGCGCGATTAATAAGTGTCAGGCTATTCGTTGTAAGATCTTCTTCAGTGTAATCATATGTAAAATTATTATCAGGGTCGGTATAAATATCCTTATTATCAATTCTCAGAAAACCAAGCCCGAAACGGAGATTGTCAAGTTTGTAGCCTGAACCAATGAAGAAAGAATTATCCTTAAACTGGTTATATGCCGAGCGCGTTTCGGTTTCAATGGTCCTCTGGTCATAGATTCCATTATTATCATTATCATTCCAGTCAATAGTTGTGAGCTTACCGTCACCAAATATCTGAGCACCGTTTGGGTCAATAAGTCCGGTGGCAAGCGCATTTTTGTCTACACTGTGGTCATAAACCATACCAGGATAGAATTTTCCAAAGTTCGTTGCACCACCAACAAGTATATAAGGAACACTGCCATTTGAGAAGAGGTTCTCACTGCCAGTGACAAGATTAGAAAGACTTGTCCACACCCGGGAACCCTGAATCTCACAGATTCTTGCCGGGTCAAAAAGCAGGTCGTAATCATCCTCAAATATTCCTGCTGTAGACTGATACCTGAATGATTCGTATATCAGTCCGAAAGATAGCGACAGCATTATCGCTATGGTCAAGGCATATTTCATATTACCTCCTTTTGGTTATGCCTTAGAAAAACCTCAACATATTGGTTATCCCCGGTTGAGACTCTTGTCGCAACTGGGTATAGAGCCAATCATGTACATTTGATTATCGTTTTATAATCACCTCCTTTGATTTTAAATTTAAATTAGAATATTATACGTATATATTGCAGAAAGTCAACACTTGTGTAGATTTAAGTCCCCCCCGTCTTTCATCAAAATAAAATCTTACCCAAGTCAAATT
>JBDRWH010000161.1:0-4257 GCA_039802325.1 Caldifarciminota bacterium | reverse complement strand
GAATACGACCCGGATGAATTCATCAAAGAAAAAGGTACAGGCCATTTAAATGACCTGATAAGCAATGCACCTGACTTTTTCACATTTTACAAAGATGCTACAAAAATACGAACTGTGGAAGATGAAGTCACTCTTATAAAAGAATTGATTGAAATCATCAGCAAAATTCAGGATCCTGTAAGACTGGACCGCTATCTAAAACACACCTCAAGGGTATTTGATATTCCGGTTGACCTTTTAAGAAAGAGAATGGGGTTTGGCAGCAAACAGACAAAGCCTGAAAAACCAACCCCGGCTATGAAGACCAGCCTGACCAATGAAGAAAAGTTAATAGTATTAATTTTCAATAATCTAAAGTTTTTTCCACGAGCAAAAGACATTATTTCAGTTGATGATTTTGAGGATATCAGAATAAAAAACCTTTTTGAAATTTTAATGAAAAATGAAAACCTTTCAGTTCAAGAACTGGTTGATTTAAAGATTGAAGAGAACCTTAAGAAAACTATTCTCGCCTCTCTAATTGAAAGTGAAAAAATTGCCGAAGAAGATTTTGTCCAATCGCTGAGCCTTTACAAAAAGAATATTGAAAAGAAAAGAATAAAGCCAAAAATTAGCGAAGCAATAAAGACCGGCGATGATGAATCTTTAAGGAAATTTAAAGAATTTCTTAGAAAATAAAAGGAGCAAAATGGTAAAATATTCTCAGAAAATCTTTGATAAGGCGAAAGAAGCGGGGAAGATTACCATAAATGATATTAATAATCTTATCCCCGACAATGTCACACCCGAAGAGATTGATGAAGTACTGGATCTGCTTGCCCGCAATGGTATTGTAATTGTTCAGAGCGAGGAAGAAGTTCCCAAAGCCGCGGTATCCAAAAGTGCAGTCAAAGCTGAGGAACCGATAAGGGCATATTTTAGAGAACTCGCACGATATGATTTGCTAACCAAGGATGAGGAATATGAACTCGCTGTAAAAATTGAAACCGGGTATCGGATGATTGAACGCCAATTCCTCCGGTTTCCCTGTGCTATCAATACCCTGATTGAAGTTTGTAAACAGGTAGAAATGGGAAAGAAGAGTCTGGACCAGATATCCCGAGTTGAAATTGAAGCCATCATGGATAAGCACACTTTCTGGGCTGAGAGACAGAGATTTATTCGTCGCGTCAAATCCGTTGATAAAGACTATATGTCGCTTGTAAAAACTCACAAAAAGGCAGCAAAAGATCATTCAAAATCAATGGAATGGAAGGTATTTGAGAAAGAAGAAAGGGTATTGAGAAAACTATCAATCCTTGCACTTCAGCACAGTGCATTGAACAGCGCAATTCAAGCATTCAAGGAAAGTCTTATTCGCTTGGAAAAAATTGAAAAAACGATACCGCGGTTGCGCAATCAGAATGAAATACAAATCTTTACAAAAGAAAGAAGAAAACTACTTTCCGATCTCGGCAATGATGTCGGGAGATTAAAGGAGTCGTTGAAAATTATTGAAAAATGGGAAGACCTGATAAATCGTTCACGACAGAGAATGATTGAAGGCAACATGAGACTTGTAATTTCAATTGCAAAAAAATATGTGAACCGGGGTCTTGAATTTGCTGACCTTGTTGGCGAAGGTAACAATGGTCTAATCAAGGCAGTAGAAAAATTTGATTATCGCAAAGGCTACAAATTTTCCACCTATGCAACCTGGTGGATAAGACAGGCAATCACCCGCGCCATAGGAGATCAGGCAAGGACCGTCAGGGTACCTGCCCATATCCTTGATACAATGAATAAAGTAGCACGGGCACAAAGAGATATGACCCAGGACCTTGGTCGTGAACCCACCATTGAAGAAATTGCAGACCATCTTGACCTGCCAACAGACAAAGTTAGAATGGCGCAGAATATCTCTCTCATTCCCATATCACTTGATAAGCCAATTGACGATGAAGAATCAAGTTTTGTGGGCGATTTTATCAGCGACCCGATGTCAGATTCACCTTCACGCAGGGCAGCAATATCAATTCTGAAAGACAGATTCAACGAAATACTGAAAGACCTTCCCAAAAGAGAAGAGCAAATTATCAGACTGAGGTTTGGACTGGGAAACGGTGTTCCTATGACACTTGAGAAGGTGGGTCAAAAATTCAATATCACACGCGAACGCGTCCGACAGATAGAAGCCAAGGCACTGCGAAAACTACGCCACCCGAGCAGACTGAGAAAACTATATCCATTTAAGGATTTGATTGAAATGGAATAATCCCTTGAAGAAATTCCAAATTCCAAATCCCAAATCCCAATTAAATCCCAAAAAATTAAGCAGTAAACATTTGAATTCTAAACATTACAAATTAATGGAATTTTGACGAGATGAATAGCCGTTACGATGTTGTAATTATTGGTGCTGGTCCAGGTGGTTATCCCTGTGCAATCAGACTGGGACAGTTAAAGAAAAAAGTGCTGGTTGTTGAATCCGGTGAACTTGGCGGGGTATGTTTAAATCGTGGCTGTATTCCAACCAAGGCATTGAGTTTTGCGGTTGAAATCATTGAAAATCTCCAGAAGGCACAGAAGATTGGAATACAAATAGAAAATAAAGGCGTGGATTTGCAGGCTTTGCGAAATCATACTGAAACTGTTGTGAAAAAACTCCGTGCAGGTATTGAATATCTTTTTAAGAATAATAATGTTCAATGGAAGAAGGCAAAGGCAAAAATAGTATCTGAACATAAGGTTGAATTAGAAAACAATGGCACAGTTGAAAACATTGAAGCGGAAAATATTATAATCGCTACTGGAACTGAAATCATTGCCCTGCCAGGTTTTGAATTTGATGCGAAATATATTACCAACACTGATGATGCTTTAAAATTGAATGATATTCCAGAAAAACTCCTTGTTGTCGGTGCAGGTGCTTGCGGGCTTGAACTTGCAACCATCTATGCTTCTCTCGGTAGTAAAGTCAAAGTTGTAGAAATAATGGACCAGATTTTGCCAGGTATGGAAACTGAGCTCTGTGAAAATCTTTATAAAATTTTGAAGAAAAAAGGGATTGATGTTTTATTGAAATCAACGGTTCAGAGCTACAGAATTGAAGATAATGAACTGAAGGTAGGAATAAGAGGACCTGAATCCGCATTTATTGAAGAATTTGATAGAATATTAGTCACTGTTGGTAGAAAACCAACTGACTACGCATTCAAAAATCTCGGCATTGAAGTTGATAAAAAAGGATACATACTGGTCGATGATGCTTATCGCACAAACATAAAAAATATTTTCGCTATCGGTGATATAATTGGTCCACCTTTGTTAGCACACAAAGCAACAAAACAGGGGATTGAAGTTGCGGAAATCATTGCGGGTCTATACGACACAAAAAAGTACCATACCATTCCTTCCTGTGTTTTCACCATTCCCCCTCTTTCTTCTGTTGGACTTACTGAAAAAGAAGCGATTGAAAAAGGATTTAAAATAAAGATTGGGAAATTTCCTTATCGTGCATGTGGCAAGGCTTTATCAATGCTTGAGACCGAAGGAATGGTGAAGATTGTAGCAGAGGAAGACGGAAAAATTTTGGGTGTTCATATCCTCGGTG
Organism: Caldifarciminota bacterium; assembly: GCA_039802325.1. Lineage (GTDB taxonomy): Bacteria > Hydrothermota > Tepidihabitantia > SM23-42 > JAOAFX01 > JAOAFX01. The sequence continues at coordinate 665 of JBDRWH010000161.1, read as the reverse complement.
CCGAATCACCAAGTTTGATTGGCGAAGGTATTCTCGCATTAGATAAAAATTTGAAAGTTAATGATATTGCCGAGATTATCCACCCCCACCCTACTCTTTGTGAAATCATTGGTGAAGCCGCAGAAAATTTCTACAAGAAAGCAATACACATTATTAATTAAGTCCCAAATCCCAAGCACCAAATCCCAAACAAGTCCCAAGCATTAAGTCTCAAAAACAGCATTTCGGATTGCGGAAAATTAAGATGCAGGATCGCTACGCTTGCAGATTTAATTTAATGACGCATCAGCAAGTTGATGCACCCCAAAAAATTGGCTATCGTTATACGGTTTCGCTGCCAGTTTCGTTATACGATCTCGTATATCGGTTAAGTTTTTACTAAACAATTGGTTAAATTGTTAAATGGTTAAATATTTAACCAAATGTTTTTCAGGTATTTTTGGTATCTTGCATATCTTTTGATTATATATATTATATTTCTATGCCTTCGAATAAAACTATCGGTGTGATTGCGGTCCTCGGGGCAAGTATGATGTGGGCTTTTGAGCCGATACTTGCAAAGTTATCCTTCCAGTCAACCGATGTTTTAAGCACCTTTGCTACAAGGATTCTATTTTGTTTGATAATTATCACGATTTATGCCCTGTTAAAAAATCCCAGGGAAT
>JBDRWH010000160.1:0-4262 GCA_039802325.1 Caldifarciminota bacterium | reverse complement strand
GAGAAAGAAAAAGATGGTGTTTTCACTGGTATCTACGCCATCAATCCGATTAATGGGTGTGAAATCCCAGTATTTGTTGCTGATTATGTGCTTGTTGAATATGGTAGCGGTGTAGTAATGGGTGTTCCTGCACATGACTCAAGGGATTTTCAATTTGCGCGCAAATACAATCTTCCCATACAGGTTGTAATAAAGCCGAAGTCAGGGGAGATTGACCCGAAGCACATGAATGATGCCTTTGTTGATTATGGCATTATGATAAACTCAGGTGAATTCAATGGCTTGACTTCAGAACAGGGGATAGAAGCAGTAACAGAATTCCTGCATAAAAGAGGCTTTGGTGGTAGGGCAGTTAATTACAAGATAAAAGATTGGCTGATTTCTCGACAGCGATACTGGGGTGCACCAATTCCCATAATCTACTGTGAAAAATGCGGTATTGTGCCTGTTCCAGACAAGGATTTGCCAGTTTTACTTCCTGAAAATATCAAAGACTATGTGCCCAGAGGAAAGTCACCACTTGCTGCTGTTGATGAATTCGTTAACACGACCTGCCCACATTGTTCTGCTCCTGCAACACGTGACCCTGATACAATGGATACATTTGTTTGTTCGTCCTGGTATTTTCTGCGATACCTGGATCCCCATAACAAAAGCGAATTTTGTTCACTTGAGAATGCCCGAAAATGGCTACCCATTGACCAATACATTGGTGGTATAGAACATGCGACAGGGCATCTGATCTATTTTCGTTTCTTCACAAAGGTTTTGTACGATGCCGGTTTTTTGCATGTTGATGAACCGGCAATAAATCTTTTCACCCAGGGTATGGTGCTGAGAAATGGTGAAGTGATGTCAAAATCCAAGGGTAATGCTGTTCCGGTTGGCCCCTTTGTTGAAAAAAACGGAGCAGATGTTGCCCGAATCACGATATTATTCGCAGCACCGCCAGAGCGAGATATGGAATGGAGTGATGAAGGAGTAACTGGTGCTCAGAGATTCATTGAACGCATCTACCGACTGATAATGGAAAACAAAAATCTGGTAATTAAAAATTGTTCTGTTCAGCCTGAAAACGATATGCAGAAGAAACTGTATATTAGGATTAATCAAACTGTTGCCCGTGTTTCAAATGACCTTGAGAATTTCAAGTTCAATACAGCCATTGCTGCACTATGGGAACTGTTGAATGACCTGTATCAATACAAAGAAAGGGATGCATTCTTTGGATACGGACTTTATGTAATGATGAATCTGCTCTCGCCATTTACACCCCACCTTGCTGACGAACTCTGGTTCAGAACTGGAAATACGAATAGTCTGATGACAGAGAAGTGGCTTGATTATGACCCGCATTATATGAGTGATGACCGTATGGTCATTGTTCTCCAGGTAAATGGCAAGGTGCGAGGCCACATTGATATTTCAAGGGACGCTGATGAAGAGCAAATCAAGTCCCTTGCTCTTGCGGATGAGCGAGTGAGGCGCCATACTGACAATAAACAAATAAAGAAGATAATCTATGTACCCGGGAAATTGATCAATGTCGTTATTTGAGGATTTTTCGGGTGCACCACAATTATAAGGAGGAATATATGAAGAGAGCAAAAAAGAAAAAGGTAGCAAAGAAAAAGAGACTCACGATTAAAATGCTGATGATTGATATCCTGAAGAAAAGCAAAAAACCATTGCATTATCGTGAGATAACAAAAAGGTTGAAGGCGCGTGGTTATAAATTCCATCGTAAAGAACCCGAGCGTTCGGTTTATATTACGATCAAGCGAAATACGAAGATCTTTAAGAAAACAAAACCAGCTACTTTCAAACTTAAGTAAAAAAAAGGGGCGGCTCTGCCGCCCCTTTTTCATTTCCTTTTGTTTCTGTTTTCATTTTGATGTGACCGTTCTTTTTCCCGTCCTTTCATTTTTTCTGCATAGTCTTTGAGCCTTTTCTCCACGAGATAGTTGATGCTATTTTTTTCAAAACCTGTTTTTGTACGTTTTCCGGCCTTTGTTCCAGTTAATATTTGAATACCTTCGTCTATTGTTTTTATTGCAAATATATGAAACTTCCTTCTTTTTACTGCATCAACTATTTCCTGCTTTAGCATTAGATCGTTCACATTTCTTTGTGGAATTATCACACCCTGATTACCAGTCAAACCCTTTGCCTTGCAGACTTCATAAAATCCCTCAATCTTTTCATTGACTCCACCAATGGGCTGGATTTCACCATTTTGATTTACCGAACCAGTTACTGCAATTTCCTGACTAAGCGGGACATTTGAAAGTGCTGACAGGATTGCATATATCTCAGCACTTGACGCTGAATCACCGTCAATTTCACTGTATGATTGCTCAAATCCTAATGTTGCGTCCATTGATAAGGGCATTTCCTGTGCATAACGGGAGCGCAAAAACCCTGAGATTATCAGAACACCCTTGTTGAAAGTCCTTCCTGCAAGATTTGCTTCTCTCTCTATATTGATAATGCCAGTTCTACCTACTGAAGTCTTCGCAGTAATCTTCGTGGGTCTGCCAAATGTATAATCTCCGAGTTGATATACTGAAAGTCCATTTACCTGACCAACCGCCTTGCCTTTTGTTTTGATCATCAGGATATCTTTTTTGATCAATTCCTGAATTTTGTCTTCATACATATTTACTCTCTTACGCCATCCCTGTATGGCTCTTTCCACATCTTCAGTGCTAATGTTCTCCTTTTTCTTCTGTTTCGCCCAGTAATCTGCCTCTCTTATTATGTCTGCGATTATATGGAATCTTGTTGAAATTTTATCTTTTCTACCTGCAAGCCTGACTCCATACTCTATTATGTCAGCGATTGCATCTTTGCTAAATGGCAGCAAGTTCTCGGACTGGCATATTGATTTTATGAACGACGCATAATCATTTATGTTTCTAATATCTTTGTCCATTTCGGTATCAAAATCTGCCTTTACTTTAAAGATTGTCTTGAAATCTTCATCATTATAATAAAGAAGATAGTAAAGCCACTCATTTCCGATCATCACTACCTTTACATCAATTGATATGGGCTCGGGTTTCAGTGCTGAGGTTGAGAAAAGATAAAATGGGTCAAATACCTGGATATCAACTACACCATTGCGTAGTGCCCTTTTTAGTGTTTGCCAGACAGCGGGTTCAATTAATGTATCAAAGGCATTAATAACAAGATAACCACCATTTGCCCGAAGAAAAGAGCCTGCTTTGATATTGAGAAAGTCACTTGCAAATACACCAGGCGCAGGTGAGTATCTCTCAATGGTTCCAAAAAGATTTTTGAAACTGGGTGCAGTTTCAAAAATGATTGGAACACTTTTTGTTTCTGAATTATCAACCAGGAGATTTACTTCAAAAAGTCTGAATTCATCCTGTTTTGCTTCTTTTTTCAAAAAGCGATCAATGTTTGTGAGGATTTCAGCAAGGACTTCATCAAGATATTCATCAATCTTCTTGTAGTTGAATTCTTTTCTGATTTCATCTATTAACTGGCTAACCATTGGTTTGACTATCCACTCATTAAGTTTTATCAGTTCGTCACTCAGGGCATCCTGATTTTCCTTTGTCTTTGTATAGATTACTCCCATTTCTTGTTCTAATTTCTGGATCTCTTCTTTTATCTTTTCTACCTTTTGCGGCTCAAGTTTTCCTTCATTTATGAGTTGTTCCAATTCCTCAAGGTTTCTCGGCTTATCTTCAATAATTGGTAAGATTGCTGGTCTGACAAACGGTCCCATTTGTACCTGTACTAATTTGAATCCTCTCTGCTCAATCTTTTTTTCAAATTCGCCGATCAACTTTTGCTGCTCCATTTCGTATTTATTGACAATCTTTTGTTTTCTCTTCTGGTATTCTTCGCTCGCAAATATCTGGGGTATGTTCATTCTTAATTGGTATATCAATCGTTCCATTTCTTCTCTAAATTTCTTTCCTTTTCCTGCATCAATAATAAGTAGTCTTGGCAAATCAGGGTTCTTGAAATTATTCACATACAATAAATCCTTTAACTGGTCTTTTTTTGTTTTCAGTTCTTCAAGTAGTTTTGTGATTGCTGTGGTCCTGCCGGTTCCGACCGGACCAGTAACAAAGATATTATAACCTGGATACTTCACATTCAATCCCAATTTTATTGCCTCAATAGCACGCGGCTGGCCAATTATACCTTCGCAAAGGGTAAGTTCTTCACTGGTCTTGAATTTCAAAAATTCTGGTTTGCATTGCCATCTCAACTGTGCGGGTTTC
>JBDRWH010000159.1:0-4268 GCA_039802325.1 Caldifarciminota bacterium | reverse complement strand
CAATATCCTTTGCCCACAGGATTATGTATAACCTATATGCGTTTCTATTTACTCCGGTTAATCCTGAAGATCCCGGTTCGTGGAAAGAAGTTATTGGAGACCCTATAACTTTTACTAAATTAGTTTGGGAGTTTGGTGGAAGAAGTGTTTTTCTACAGGATAGCACAATAAACAGAGAACTTGTTGATTTTTACAAAAAATCAATCTATTCGTCATTGCTCTGGAATCTATTTGATATGAATTTTTACCGCGAAGCGAGTTCATTTTTTGGCGATGAACTGGGCGGAAAAAAGGCTAAATATTTGATTGGCAATGAGGACAAGGGATGGACTTATGGAACGCTTTTCAACACTTGTGTATTGGGTGCTGAACTATATTTAAACAACTACCTTCGTATTAAAAAGAGATTTTTTGTAATCTATTTTAAATATGGGTTCCCTTTTGAGAATACTGGCGCAGGTATTTTCGCTAAAAATTTGATAGATATAGGTGCTTTTAAATCGGATATTTGTATGGATGTATGGAAACAAGAATACTATGGCAACGGGTTTGCATGCAATACAAGTCTTAAATACTTAGTTAGAAACCAATTTGTCATATTAATGCAGCCTCAGTGGAAGTCTAAGGGATATTTATTGGGTATGCCAACTGATAAGTGCACAGCACTTGCCATAGCAATGAAGTTTTACTTTAATAAAAATTGAAATCTATTGAAATTGCAACGAGTATTATAGAGATAGAGACACCCGTAAAACTTTACGATTTTTCTTGACTTTTATCTTTTTTATGGTATAATTGATTGAAACAGAGCAAATCCCGATGGCATATATAATAAGGATAGAAGATAAAGAATATAAAGGAGACATAAGCAGGGTAGGTGCTTCATTTCATATCCTGCTTGATGGTAAAGAAGTAATGGCAGAAGTTGCCAGTCTTGATAAGGACAAGTTAACACTCATTGTTGAAAATAAACCTTACCAGATCTTCCTTGACGGTGAGAACCAGTTGGTTATTAGTGGTGAGTCATATTCGTTTGAAATAATTGATGAACAGATTGCTAAGATATTGAAATCTGCCCCGGATACAGGACATAAGAAAGAAATTACTGTGACTGCACCAATGCCCGGAATGGTCATAGAGGTTGAGGTGAGTGAAGGCGATAACGTCAAAAAAGGGCAGGGTTTACTTGTAATTGAGGCGATGAAGATGCAGAACGAATTCAAGGCACCAAGGGATGGTATTGTAAAAAAGATAATGGTTCAAAAGGGACAGACAGTGAATAGCAAAGATGGACTTATCGTTATTGAATAAATGCCTAAATACCTAAACGCCTAAATGCCTAAAAAGATTGAAAAAAAATATAGTATAAGTGAGGAGTTAAAAGAACGAACATACAAATTTGCGTTAGGTATTTTGGAATTAGCTTCATTATTGCCTAACAACGAAGAAGGGCGAGTAATTAGAAGGCAACTATGTAAATCAGGTACTTCGGTTGGTTCCAATCTTGAAGAAGCCGATGGTTCTTTAACATTAAACGATTTTGTCCATAAAGTTGATATTGCTTTTAAAGAAGGTAAAGAGACACGATATTGGCTACGAATTATAATCGCGCGAAAATTATTGAAAAAGGAAATTGTATTGCTGCACCTTGACGAATCCGTTGAACTAATAAAAATTCTTTCAACCATAATCTATAAATGTCTTCGTTAGAATTTAGGTATTTAGGCATTTTGGACTTTTAGGTATTTAAAAGATGCTGTTTTCACCTGATGATATGAAGATCTTTGATTACGCAAGGGATCTGGGTAATCCTGGTGAATATCCATTTACCCGTGGTATTTACCCCACAATGTATTCCGGTAAACTCTGGACAATGCGCCAGTATGCAGGTTTCGGAACCGCTGAAGAGTCAAATAGACGATACCACTATTTGTTAAAGCAGGGGCAGACCGGACTCTCTGTAGCATTTGATTTGCCTACCCAGATGGGATATGATTCTATTGACTCAATGGCTTCAGGTGAGGTTGGCAAGACTGGCGTTGCAATTGATACGCTTGCGGATATGGAGATTTTGTTTAAGCACATTCCCCTTGATAAAGTCAGCACATCAATGACGATTAATGCGACGGCTTCAATCATTCTTTGTATGTATATTTCGGTTGCGGAAAAGCAGGGAGTTTCACCTGCGGTTCTTGAAGGCACAGTTCAGAACGATATTTTGAAAGAGTATGTTGCCCGAGGAACTTATATCTTTCCGCCTGAACCTTCAATGAAACTTACGATTGACTTGATTGAATATTGCAGTAAAAATTTACCCAAATGGAATACGATTTCAATCTCAGGTTATCATATAAGAGAAGCAGGTTCAACTGCAGTTCAAGAAATTGCTTTTACATTTTCTAATGGAATAGCCTATGTCAATGCAGCGACAAAAAGGGGATTGGATATAGATTCCTTTGCACCGCGACTCTCATTTTTCTTTAATTGCCACAACAATTTCCTTGAGGAGATTGCAAAGTTCCGTGCTGCGCGTAGACTCTGGGCAAGAATAATGAAGGAAAAATTTGGCGCAAAAAATCCAAAATCGTGGATGCTGAGATTTCATACCCAGACTGCTGGATGCACCCTTACTGCTCAGGAACCTCTAAATAATGCAATAAGGGTTGCATATCAGGCGCTGGCAGCAGTTCTTGGGGGGACCCAGTCATTGCACACAAATTCTTATGATGAAGCATTGGGATTGCCGACAGAAGAATCAGTAAAATTAGCGTTAAGAACACAGCAGGTGATTGGATATGAGGCAGGCATCTCGCAAATAATTGACCCCCTGGGTGGTTCTTATGCAACTGAGGCAATGACTAACAAAATAGGAAAAGAAGCAATGGATTATATAGAAAGAATAGAAGAAATGGGTGGTGCAATAAAGGCGATTGAACAGGGATATTTCCAAAAAGAGATTCACAAAAGTGCCTACGAGTATCAAAAAAAGATTGAGAGTGGTGAAATTAAAATTCTTGGTGTTAATAAATTCAAGAGTGAAGAAAAGGCAAAGCCAAAAATATTAAAGGTAAATCCAAAGGTTGTGCAAAAGCAAGTTAAACGACTAAAAAGGATATTAAAAGAAAGGGACAATGAAAAAGTCAGAAAATCGCTAATTCGCTTGAAAGCCGCTGCCGAGAAAAGTGTAAATCTTATGCCATTTATCCTTGATTGTGTAAGGGTATATACTACAGTTGGTGAGATTACTGCCGAACTCAAAAAAGTCTACGGTGAATATAAAGAACAGAAAATATTATGAATGAAATATTGTTCTTGGATTTTCAAATTGATGGTTGTTTGGGATTTTTTATAAAGGAGGTCGAATGAATTCCCTATTCCTTGGTTTCGGCGCCATTATACTTTTTTTGATTGCCTATAGATTCTATGGTCTTATTCTTGAAAGATTATTTGATATTAATCCAGGGAATAAAACACCCGCTCATTATAAATATGATGGTGTGGACTATGTGCCAGCAAAGAACTGGGTTGTCTTATTCGGTCATCATTTTTCATCCATTGCAGGTGCGGGTCCAATCTTAGGCCCTGTGATTGCTTGTGCTGTATGGGGATGGGGTCCAGCAATCTTATGGATTATCTTGGGTTCAATCTTCGTAGGCGGTGTACATGATTTTTCAAGTCTAATGGTTTCTCTGCGCAATGATGGGCGGTCTATCGGTGATACTACAGAAGCCACACTTGGTATAAGGGCAAAGATAATTTTTTCCCTGTTTGTCTGGCTGTCTTTGATTCTTGTCATTGCAGTTTTTGCCGCATCCGCAGCGAAGACCCTTGAGACGACGCCTGAAATTGTCATACCAACATTTGGTATCATTCCCACAGCAATTCTGGTCGGTCTTATGCTTTATCGCTGGCGTTTGAACACAATAATATCAACAATAATAGGTATTGGAATACTATTTGGCTTAATATTTCTGGGCTGGTATGTGCCGATAAAATGGACCTATTATGGCTGGCTCTTTAGTTTATTGATTGTTTATGCCTATACCGCTTCAATATTGCCTGTTAACATCATTTTGCAACCAAGAGATTATCTTTCTTTCTTTGTATTGTTCTTTGGGTTGATAGTTGGATATCTGGGTGTTATAATCACCCATCCTAATGTAAACACACCTTCCTTCGTGAGTTTTTCTGGAAAAGAGGGCTATCTATTCCCAATGATGTTTGTAACGATCGCCTGTGGTGCAATCTCGGGTTTTCATTCTCTTGTT
>JBDRWH010000158.1:2880-4305 GCA_039802325.1 Caldifarciminota bacterium | reverse complement strand
CGATAGTGATCCTAAGGTGGGTTTTTTTGCCTCCGGGAAGATCAGCGGCGCGGCAAAACGGAACCGGGTGAAGAGAATTTTAAGGGAGGCATATAGAATGAATAAGGAGATATTTGAAGGGTTGAAGGTAATTTTTTATGCAAATAACTTGTTTGATGCGGAAGAGGTTCTGAATTGTTTTGAGTCATTCAGAGAGGAGCGATCCCATGAATAGTTTGCTTTCCTGCATCAACCAGGCAATCCTGCATTTGTTAATTCTTGCAATAAGGGCTTATCAGCATACAGTTGGGCTTGTGCTTCCCAATGCCTGCAGGTTTACTCCCACATGTTCTGAATACACAATTGAAGCCCTGAAGCGTTTTGGAATCTTGAGGGGCGGGCTAATGAGTGTTTACCGTATTTTGCGGTGCAATCCATTTTGTGCAGGTGGATATGACCCGGTTACGGGTGCGAAAAGGGATAGGTTGTAATGGGAAATGATCAAAGACGCACACTGGTTGCATTTTTACTGATTATTGTGATTCTGTTAGTATGGAGTTTTCTGGCAAAGCCACCGGCGAAAAAGCATGTTGAAGATCAACGAACCAGAACAATGGATACAACAAAAATTCAAAAAGAACCCAGAGAAGATATCCAGACTTTTGGTGATACCATAACAATTGAACGCGAATATTTCCGCATTGTTTTTTCTACAATTGGTGCAGGCGTGAAGAGTTTTTATATCAAAGAATATGATGTAGATATTGTTCCAGAATCAGGTGCACTTTTTGTTACAAGGTTTTCTGATTCCACCTTTGAGTTCAGTTATGATTTATGCAATGATTCTGTGGTATTTTTCAAAGAAATCAATAATAAAAAGTTTGTTAAAATCTATCGGTTCAATGAGAAACATGGGTTCACATTGAGCATCAAGTATCCTGATGCAGTAAATCATACTTTGAGTCTGAAATCAGGAATAAGAATTACTGAGAAAAAAAATCAGGGTGATGACCTGAGGCATTTCAATGCCTATGTGCAGAGTAGTAAATTTGCTAATATCACGAAAAATATAAAAGACCGATTTCTATACAAAGAAGACTGGGAATGGATAGCACTGCGAAATAAGTATTTTGTTCTTATTGTAAATAATTTAAGAACATCGGGTTATTCCGAATTTTATAAGATTGCAAGATCTTTGGATAAGGACGAAATAACTCTTGGTTATCTTGGTTGTGCAATGGGTGGTAACACAAACCGATATGGTGTGAACATATATGCAGATTCAGTTTTAGAGATTTCAGCACTGTTTTTGCCAATCAAACATGCCGAACTGGTGAAGTATAACAAAGGATATGAACAGATTGCAAGCGGAGGTATATGGGGACCTATTGCCAGTGTTATTATTTTTGTTTTGAATTTCTTCTACTCTCTATTCAAAAACTATGG
>JBDRWH010000158.1:0-2870 GCA_039802325.1 Caldifarciminota bacterium | reverse complement strand
ACAAATGTTGATTTCGCAACAAAAAATGCAGATGGTTCAACCAGAATTGAAGAAATTACAGGATAAATACAAAAATGATCCGCAGGCATTAAATCGTGAAATGATGCATCTCTATAAGACATACAAAGTCAACCCATTTTCTGGATGCCTGCCATTACTTATTCAGTTTCCGATATTTATCGCCCTTTATCAGGTACTTTCTACATCTTTTGAATTCCGCGGCGCACCTTTTATACTCTGGATTACAGATTTGTCAATCAAAGACCCGTATTATGTCTTACCAATCAGTATGGGTGTGTTAATGCTTCTGCAATCACTGATGACCACAGTTGACCCAAGACAACGTATGATGGTTATTATGATGCCTGTGGTGATGATTTTTGTATTTTTAAACTTTCCATCGGGATTGCAACTGTACTGGTTTACATATAACATTTTGTCAATTATTGAACAGTTTATGATAAAAAAGAAAGTTATTCGCTAATTTTTGAAATTTTTTTGGTCCTGCATAATGCAGGCACTGGTCTTTAATAAAGAGAGGAGGCATAAATGAAAACGATTGAGGCTACAGGAAAAGACCTGAATGAAGCGATCGCTCAGGGAATTAAGGCATTAGGGGTTATCCAGGACGAGATAACCTATGAGATTCTTTCTCAAAGTGAAACAGAAACCAAGGTCAAGATAGCAATAAAAGAGCCTCGTCAGTATCTGCAAACTGTGACAAACTATGTGTTAACAAGTATGGGCTTTAAAGTTGGAATTACAGTAAGCAAAGATGAACAGGGATTTAATATCAGCATTAAGACAAGACATGCTGATTCGTTGCTTATAGGAAAAAACGGTGAGAATCTCTGGGCTTTGCAGTATATCATTTCAAGGCTCGCGAAAAGATTTTATTCTAATATTAAGATTCTTGTCGATGTTAATGGTTATCGCCAGCACCGTAACAATTTCTTGAGAAAGAAAGCTGAGGCAATCGCTCGAATTGTTTTGCAGACTGGTCGCGAAATGGCACTGGATCCAATGACACCCCGGGAAGAGAGGATAGTAACCAACAAAATAAATGAACTGAAAGGCGTAAAGCTCTATTCAATCGGTAGAGGGAGCAACAGGACTATTATCATTGCGCCTGCCGGAGAGAATAAAGAAGAAACAAAAGAGTAGAAAGTGTGAATGATACAATTGTTGCATGTGCCACGCCTGCAGGTTATTCGAGTATTGCTGTCATCAGAATAAGTGGTGATGAAGCGATAAATTTCTTAAGAAAGATTTTTGTTTCTTCGCAAAATATCTCGGTCTTTCTCACAGGTCATCTCTATTATGGCAAGATAATCAACCCTTCAAATCAAGATATCATTGATTATGTATTAGCCGCTGTGTTCTTTGCACCAAATTCTTATACTGGCGAAAATGTAGTGGAAATTTCCTGTCACGGAAATCCGATGATTGTGGAATGCATTATCAAGATTATCCTCACACTTGGAGCAAGAATTGCTCAGCCCGGTGAGTTCACAAAGCGGGCTTTTTTGAATAATAGGATTGACCTGATTCAGGCCGAGGCAGTGCTGGATACGGTCTACGCCAATTGTGATACTATTAGAAGGCTTGCTATATATCAACTTGAAGGCAAACTTTCAGAATTTATAGACAGAATAAAGACGGCGATTACTACCTTTTTGACCCGAATAGAAGCAAATATTGATTTTCCTGAAGAAGAAGAAACCGCATTTGACATAAATGAGTTTAAAAATAGCATGATTGGGATACAGGGGAAGATAGTGAATCTATTGAAGGGGGCTGAACAAGGAGTGAAATTGAAACAGGGTTATAAAGTCGTGATTGCCGGAAGAACAAATGTTGGAAAATCAACACTCTTCAATAGATTACTTGGTTATGACCGGGCAATCGTTCATGAAACACCCGGGACCACAAGGGATTATCTTGAGGAAACAGTGGAGATAGAAGGAATTCTGGTCAGACTTATCGATACCGCAGGTATTTTATTAGATGCGGATGGTCCTGATAATATTGCGAGCAAACGAACTGAGGAACTATTGGAGAATGCTGATTTGATACTACAGGTTTTTGATGGTGCTGAAGCAATGAATGAACAGGATGCCTATCTTTATAATTTGATGAAAGACCTTAACAAGATTTATATCATTAACAAGATCGACTTGAATATTGCGTTAAAGGAAAGTGAGATTTTGGGTGATGCAATAAAGATATCGGCAAAAAATGGCGAAAACATTGATATGCTAAAAAGAGCCATAAAAGAGCGTGTTTTCCCCAAAATGCCCGAGGAAAATATTTTGATAACAAGAACACGTCAGATTGAAGCGTTGAAAGCGCTACATAAGTGTCTGTCTAACGCATTGGAGTCTCAAACTTTAGAAACGATCGCATATGAATTGCACAATGCACTTGATATTATTGGAGAACTCACGGGGAAGGTGTTCCGGGAGGACATCCTTAATAAGATATTTGATGAATTCTGTATTGGTAAGTAATCACTTTTTGATTACGGTCACACCCGGTTCAAATGCTATGTTCCAGAGACTGGTCAAAACAGGTGTATCCAGCTTTTCAAGGGATACTATAAAGAGTTCGTATATCTGCTTTTTGGTTCGCAAATTGTTGAAAAGGTCTTTGTAATAAATCGGGGCATCAATAAATTCAAACGAGTCTTTTTGTATTGCCAAATGTCTGATTGATTTGAATATTTCTTTTGGATCTTCAAATACCGAGGAATAAATAAACAAAGCATATTTTTGATTTGAAAGCAAATTTTCACCTGCCTTTATCGTCTCCCGAGATCTTACAAATCTGACATTTCTAAACACCTGAGGGATTACATGTTCGGATTGTAG
>JBDRWH010000157.1:0-4308 GCA_039802325.1 Caldifarciminota bacterium | reverse complement strand
GAATATTATTTTTGTTGATGTGGAATTAAGAAATTAGATGGGAAATTATTTCTGTTTGCGCGGGCGATGTTTCTTTATCCAGTCGTTGAACCATTTTGGATCCAACACACTTATGAGGGCAACGCAACGGTCAGGACGCTGGTCAAATAGGTTTTGCATAGCGCATCGCTCGTGGTAAGCCTTTTCAATAGCCCGGTCAATATCCTTATGTGTAAGTTCTCCAGCCTTCCAACGCCGAAAGGTTTCACATAATGGCTCCATTACCTTATGACAGTAGTAATCATAATAGTCATCAATCAATGCCTGCTGCCAGGGCCAGGTATCCGATTGATTTTTGGTTTTATTTTTTTTCATTTAAACTACCCTCCCCCTCAAAGTGAGAGCTTCAGCAACAAGGTCAACGACCCCTTTAATCTCAATGCCTAATTTGTAGTACTCATTCAAATCACCGAGCTGGGTCTTGCAGTTCTCACAGGTAGTTACAACCCAGCGTGCACCGGTCCTGCGAATCTGCTCAACCTTTTTTCTACCTGCCCTCATCCTGATTTCCTTCATCTCGGGTTCAGCAATCAACCCGCCACCTCCACCGCAACACCAGTTAAGTTCACGATTCGGAGTCATCTCTATAAAATCAGTTGCCACTACCCTAATCAACTGACGTGGTTCTTCATAGAGACCAGCGTTTCTGCCGATGTTGCAGGGGTCGTGATAGGTTAATGGCGTATTAAATATATTCTGCCTAAGATGGATTCGCCCCGTGCTAAAGTATTGTGCTACAAGTTTTACAATACTTATGCGCTCGATACCTTCAATTTCTTCACCGAACCATTTATCAAAGTAGTTCATCAATGTCCGGGTTGCATGACCACACTCAGGATAGACGATTACCTTAACCCCTAATTGCCTTGCTTCCTGAACAATCCAGTGCGCGGCCTTTTTTGCCTTTTCAATGTCGCCCACAAAGAACGAGTGATTTGTAGCAGTAAAGAGGCTCATTGTCCAGTCTTCTTTCGCTGCATAAAAAATCTTCACCACCGGTGCTACACTATGCTCACCGACCAGAGGAATATAAAGAACCCTTGCGCCCTTCTTATTAACCGGTATTTCTAAATTACTGATCCTCCATTCTCTTTGCAAACGTGCGGCAAGGTCGCGGGTCTGTTCTATATAAAAGTCTTTAATAGAATCAATGATTTCGCCTTTGCTGACCTCGGCATTGCCGATCTCGGAAACCATCTCTAAACCCATATTTTCTTCCATCAAGGCAAATCTCCCAGCACTTACCAGAAGCCCGGTATCAAGATTGAAAGGGCAAAAAACTGCACATCTGCGACAACCAGTGCATTCCCAGAGTGCTTTTCTAAGTTCATCTATGTATCTTTCATCAATTTCAGGAAATTCACGATACCATTTAAGATAAGGACCTCTGTTATCCTTTAATAATTTTTTTATGAGCATCATTCGGTAAGCAGGGATGTGGGCTGGATTGCGAGAAGCGACATAAAAATGACAGGCATCAATACAGGCACCGCACCTTACACATATATCTTTGTAGTACTGCAGAGGCCGACTAATTCTTTTCTTGATTGTGTCAATAAATTTATTAAGCATTTTATTCCTTAACTTTTGGTTACCATCTTAGAAAAAACTGAACCAAATATGTGCATAAACTTGCTAAATGGAAGATAGACCGTTAGAAGCTGGACAAAGGTAAAATGATAGATAAAAGCGGGTCCCGTGCTCTCTGGTACTGGTTGCCAGTGTAATGTCGCAAGTCCACCAAAGTAGCGATGCAACTCTTCGATTTCAACAGTGCGTAAGAGTCGCATATGAAAACCAGTGAGGGCAATGGCAATCAATAAGAAGAGCGCAAAGTAGTCTTCGGGTATTGATAAGGTCTTCACCGCACTACTCATCCGTCTGCCTAAAAGATAGAATAGTGGTATTGTGAAGAGTGTCCCTGCGATAGTCCCGACAGTGGCGGAGAACTGGTGGATTTCTTCCTTGCCCCAACCCAGAATATTCCATAGGAAATAAAAGTCTGTAAAACTGCGTAGGTGTCCAGCCAGCACAAAAAAGAGACCGAAGTGCATAATAAAACCACCAAGCCATAATGGTCTATTAACTCTTACAAGTCCTCTCATCGTGAACATATCAATTAGTGTATCCAGAAATCTTTGCCATAATCCTTGTGGTCTTGGGAATAGCGAAAGGTGTGCAGCTACAGATTTTGAATTATGCCACACAATAAGGCGATATAGTAACCCGGCAATGAAGATAAAAACGGCAATATACGGTGTAATGTAGTAGAAGATAAACTCCATGCTGATTACTTTACCTTTTTGATTAGAAATTTAAAGACACCTTCTCCTTTTTCCATTTTTAATAGTTCATTACCCGTGCTTTTACACCAGGCATTGATATCTGCCATTGAACCAGGGTCAGTAGCCAAAACCTCAAGCACCTCACCAATGGCAATCGTATCAATCTCCTGTTTTGTTTTGACCACGGGCATCGGGCATTTTAATCCCCGCGCATCAAGGGTCTTCTTAATTGTAATATCAGCCATTATTTCTCCTTTTAGATAAATAAAGTAATATGAGATTTCTGGGCATCGGTGATATAGGTCGCGGCGCCAACCACATCTGCAACCTCATCTATGAGATCTTTACGCTCAATGCCCATGACATCCATACTCATCTGGCAGGCAATCAACTTCACGCCAAGGTCGATCGCAGTTTGGCGGAGTTCAGGTAATGATGTGACATTCTTTGATTTCATCATCTGCTTGAACATCCACCTGCCGATACCACCGAAGTTCATCTTACTCGGACCGACACCGGTAATATCTTTCAAAAACATACTCAGCATCCGCTGGAAAAATGTCTGACCTGTAGGAACTTTTTTCTTTAACGCCTGCAGACCCCAGAATGTAAAGAACATGCTCACATTTATTCCACTTGCGGCGGCGGTTGTGGCAATAATAAATGCTGCCATCACCTTATCCATATCGCCGCTAAAAACAACAATAGAAGCGTTCTTTGAACCTTCGCTATCCATAAAACCTCCTAAATATTGGAACCATAACAACCATTGGCAATTATATCCATTTTTGCGTCCTTGTCAACTTTTGACCAGCCAGGTCGTTAAAATGTTTACTGTTTACTGTGGACCGTTAGAATAGAACCTTTCCGTCCAGTTGAAAGTGATGATACATTGGAACGAAATGAACGAAAAAGAGTAAAAAGATCAGATAGACAAGACGGTCGCAGTTAGAAACCGCTCCTACCGAAAAAGGGATATTTTGTTCGTTCGATTAAAATTTATTTATATACCCTTCTTTTATTGCCGAAATGTCCATTGGTGTTGTGGTGATGCGTTCAACTGCGAGTATTGGTTCTTCAGTCAATTCACGACAATCTATCGTCTTCAAATAGTGCAAACACTTTTTGCAAACATATAGACGGTAAAGTCCTTTTTCATCAGGATAGTAGAGATAGGTCTTATTATCCTCATTGCCGCAGAAGATACACTCCCCGCGATGATACATCCAGTCTGTATCACAGCGGGAACAGAGGAGGTGGAGGGCACCGGTGGGCTTCTCTAAATAACTGAAATCAGGCCTTCCCCCACAGATTGGACAGAATGGTTTGAACCATTGAATATCTTTTAGCCAATCCCTAAAATCCAATGCCCAATGCCTAAGAAACGGCCGCCAGGTATGAACCAATAAAAAATTAAGGCAGTCCTTTTCTTCTTTTGTCTCACCAGAGATTTTGTTATTCCTGAAGTATTCTTGCATTATTGACGACCATAAACTATGATTTTTATCTGGTAAATCTCCCAATGCTACAAATTTATCGGTCAAACGCACAAAATAGTTGGAGGATATTTTGTGGACATCTTTATAAACAACCTTCATGGGTTCAATATCAATCTTTATGTTTTGATTACAAAGGATTGGAATGCCATTCTGTAATTGAGCAATCATATCTGATTGTGAGAGATTTATCTCTAAATTATGGGCCTTTATTTTTTTATTCAGATACATCAAGGATTCATAAACCGGTAGTAATTTTTGCAAAAATTCCATCCCGGATGTCCTCTTACGCAAAAGATTAATTGCCTCATCAATTGAAAGATTGATCTTCATAATCTTTTCTCCTATGTGCATGAAAAGTAGCTTTTTGCACTTGGTACTGTTCTTTAGTAGATTTTTGCTCTATTCATTAGATTATAAAGGATAGATGCAAAGGCGACTCTGATTTAATCAGGAGTCGCCTCATAGTTTCCTCGTCCATCTAAAGC
>JBDRWH010000156.1:0-4351 GCA_039802325.1 Caldifarciminota bacterium | reverse complement strand
ATAGAACTCTTGGGGAAAGTCCCACTGCCGCATTATATAAAAAGACCTGCTGAAAACCTTGATGAAAAAGAATATCAAACAATTTATGCACACAAAATTGGTTCAGTTGCTGCGCCGACTGCAGGGTTACATTTCACGAGAGAACTTCTTGATGAACTTAAAAGAAGGGGTGTACAAATTTCATATATCACACTCCATATCGGTCCTGGAACATTTAAACCAATTCGCTCGGAAAATATTGAAGAGCATTATATGGACCCTGAATATGTTGAAGTCTCTGAAGAAACAGCCGAGGTTATAAATTCTGGAAAGAGGGTCATTGGGGTTGGGACTTCTGTAGTACGTGCCCTTGAATACATTGCTGTTAAAAATGGAATCTCAGATAATAAAATTACTAAATTTTCTGGCTGGGTTGATCTATTCATATATCCTGATTTCAAATTTAAGGTTGTTGATTGTCTTGTTACAAACTTTCATCTTCCCTGTTCCACACCATTGTTACTGGTCTGTGCATTTGCGAGTAAAGATTTGATATTCACGGCATATAAAGAAGCAATTGAAAAAAAATACAGATTTTTATCCTACGGCGATGCAATGTTGATGATCTGATAGCCTAATCGCCTTGATATTGTGATTCTGTAGGAGCGGCTTCCAGCCGCGAAAAGAACTATCAATCTTCCTTACCATTCCTTTTACAAAGAAATTAATCTCAGTTCTTTGTTCCTGTAGAACCTGTTTCCTAACCACGACAATCCCTTGATTTATCCAAATAGATGGATATAATCCAATCCTATGGTGCTTTTACTCTTTTTTCTGCAATACTGGCAGCAGAAGGTGGATTATAAGATTGACTGTTCACTGGATACAGAAAAAAATATATTAAAAATCACCGAAGTTTTGACATATTATAACAATTCACCAGCCAGCCTTGAGACTCTATATTTCCATCTCTATGCCAATGCCTATCGCAATAATAATACAATCTTTGCGAAGGAATTGAAAAAGATGGGTTCCTATAGTTTCTTAAAGGCCAAAAAAACCGAGCGGGGATGGATTGATATAAATTCAGTTCAAATAGGGGGGAGGGAATTAGATTTTATTATAGATGAAACGATAATGGCAGTTGTGCTTGACAAGCCGTTGTGTCATGAAGATTCAGTTGTTTTACAGATTGATGCGATTTTAAGAATTCCAAAGATTTTCTCCCGTCTCGGATACAGGGGTAAACATTATGAAATCGTCCAGTGGTATCCAAAGCCCTGTGTCTTTGATGAAAAGGGCTGGCACAAGCAGGGTTATCATGTAATCGGTGAATTTTATGGTGAATTCGGGAATTTTGATGTTTCAATAGAATTGCCTGATGATTATGTGGTGGCAGGTAGCGGTGTAGTTTTAGATGCATCTAAATTAGAGAATAACAGAAAAATTGTTCGCTTCCTTGCCGAGAATGTCCACGACTTTGCCTGGGTCTGTGATAAAGAGTTTGAGATTGAAAGAAGAGAGGTTGATGGAATAGAGATTGAAGTTTATTATATCAAAAAACACAAAAGAAAATGGGAGAATGCAGGAGATTACGCAGTTGATGCGATAAAGAGATACAATCAATGGTTTGGTATGTATCCATATAAAAAATTGAGTGTGGTTCAGGGATATTTTGGTGGTGGAATGGAGTATCCGAATCTGGTAATCATCGGCGGAAGTCAAGATAATCTCACAAGGCAGTTTGAACTCGTTGTTATCCACGAGATTGCCCATCAATGGTTTTATGGAATTCTCGGTTCAAATGAAATGGATGAAGCCTGGCTTGATGAAGGATTTACCTCGTATACTGAAGCAAGATATTTCGTTGACAAGTATGGTGTTGATAATTCATTCCTTAAATCATCCTTCCTCCCTGCAATGCCACACAACTACATCAGCAAATTAATGTATTATATCACCTTGACCAATGAGTTAGAAAAACCAATCCTGACACCTTCTTATGAATTTGTAGAAATGCCAATTGCCTACCAGACTTCAGCATATTCAAAGCCTGCATTATTCTTGCGTTATCTTGAGGCATATCTGGGTGCAAATACATTTGATAAGATTTTAAAAAGATACTTTGAGGAATTTAAGTTCAAACATCCGAAATCCGAAGATTTTATTCGGATATGCGAAGAAACGAGTGGCAAGGATTTAAAACAATTCTTTAGTGACTTTTTGCATACTACAAAATACTGTGATTGGCATATAAAAAGGATGTCAGCGAATTCGCTGGTAGTTGAAAACAAAGGAAAGTTTTTACTGCCGACCGATTTGTTGGTGCAAACCAATAATGGGGCACAGGTCTTGAGAATAGAGCAACAGTCAGATACTTTTCATTTTTCTGATGCGAAGAAGATCAAAAAGATTATTATTGATCCCTATAACTATACACCTGAATCAAACCGATATAACAATTTTTATCCTAAAAAATTTGCCATAAAACCTTTCTTCAACTGGCCCTCTTTTGATACATATCAGGTTTTTGTTCTTCCTTATTTATGGTATGATACAGATGATGGATTTACACCTGGATTTTATCTTGCCGGAACCCAATTCATTGATGCGGATTTTATTAAAGGTAAAAACCAGTGGACCTTTGGATATATATATGGAGTAAAAAGCAAAAAACATTATTATAGTCTGAGTTATCAAACACCAATAGCATTCAAGAGGGGTTATCGCTCTCGCATATTCTTGAAGGGCTCTAACAGCAATGATGAGATAAAATATCGGGCAGGACTTATCAATGATTTTGGCATACCTTTTACTCGGGAACCTAAAATAAATATTCAAACATTTATTAATTACTACAATCTTGAATCATTTGTTTCTGTTGATTCAATAGACTGGACCATTGCCGAGTATTATCTTCTTCAGAATCAATTTTCTTATCACACAAGTCACTGGTCCACGGGCATAAACCTCTGCGGAACAGACAAGTTCTTTAATACTGATTGGAGTTTTGCTAAATTGGGTGCTGAATTTGAAAAGACTTCCAAACTTTGTCTATCGCCATTGTATTTTCGCATTTTTGCAGGTAAAGTTCTCGGCACTGCGCCAAATCAGGAAATGATATTTTTAAGTGGTGCCTTGAGGCACACCTTTATTTCTGATTTATTCTTCGGGCATAAAGGATATGCGTCTCCACAGGAGCATATCCATATCAAACAGGATGGAAATATGGCGGGTTATCAGGGTTATCATATAAAGACTGATGGGCTTTTGTGTATAAATATACAATTTCCAGAAGGTTTCCCATTAAGAATTTTTGGTGATTTGGGTTATTATTATAATGGAGATAGTTTAAAATGGGAATATGCCTATGATACAGGTATAAAGATTATTGTTGGACCAATCGGCTTCACCCTGCCCCTGTACAACCACATTGACAAATTCTGGCCCAAGAACTGGTCAGTAGAATTTACCCCTGTTGGAATAGGATTCTAACCTGCACTATTCACACAATGCCATTGCGAGCACCCGAAGGGTGCGTGGCAATTTCATTACTCTTTCTTCTTTTTCCCTTTATCCACCTTTTTTTGAAGAAATCTCTCTCAATCTCCCTTCCCCCTTTTCCTATAGAAATCTTTCTTAATCCCTTTCCCCCTTTTGTAAAGGGGGGTAGATGATAAACAAAACTGTATAACGATACGGGTAGCGAAACTTTCCAAAGATAACCGATTTATTATAATTTTGAACTTAATTGTTGTTTGAAGTTTGATACTTGGAATTTGGAAATTAATTTTGCAGGAGTGGTTCACAACTGCGATAATCTTGTAAGGATAGTTTTAAGCATCAATACATAATGTAGGGCAAACTTTTAGGTTTACATTTCCCTTTTGGCTTGACATAAAAATTTAAATGAATAAAATAGACTATGTATAAGAGGTTATTTATAATCGGTGTCGTCTGTGAGGCAATATCACAATTATTTATGTCTGAAGGGCTATTATGACTCTATATAGTTTGCTAAGATCCAAAATTAGCGCGTGGCGTGTATCAAACTATAAATCAGACTTTACTGCTTTATCTGAAATCTTCGATTTTAATTTTGATTCAAAAAACCAATCTTTCCGTTTTTTACGCAAGGCACAATTTGAAGCACTGGAGACATACTGGTATTTGCGAATAGTTGAGAGGAATCCCCATATATTTGATCTTTATAAAAAATATTTTTCGAACAGAGATTTATTAGATGCTCTAAATATTAAACTTACAGAAGAAGATTGGCAGCAGATTGCCCTCAATGGCGGAGGTTTGAATGCAATATTTAAGAAAATAGTAGAAGACGATGATTTTGTCAGGAAATACCGTCTTGAGGCAT
>JBDRWH010000155.1:0-4355 GCA_039802325.1 Caldifarciminota bacterium | reverse complement strand
AATACGGGGAATCTCATTACGGTAGACAAGATTTTATTGCTTAGATAGAAACATGGCGTCTGAGTTCTAAGTTATTATAAAATGCTAACGCCTAAATTCCAATGTAGAAATTCCTTCTGGAGTTAATCCGTAAGGATTTTATATCTGCTGTGTTAGTCAGCCACAATATGTACTTGTTGCTTTGTAATAACATTCAATTTAAACTGGTTAAGGATCTTACCAAAATGAATCCAATCAAACAATTCCGCAATATCTTACTAACCAGCGGTTTTTGGATCTTGAAATAGTGCCACAAATAACCCATTGCCACCATCAGTAGTATTAAAGAAATGGCAAGTATAACGCTTGAAGCGGTATTTAAAGTCGCTCCAAAATAATGGGCAAAGTTATTTTTGACATTTAGAACTGAACCATAGACAATCATTATATGGACAAAGTAAATCAAAAAAGATTCCTGCCCGATTGCCCCAAAAAAATCCAGAATTTTGCTTTTCTTAAATTCAAATATCAAGAATAGAGTAATTAACATCACCAGCAATCCTGTGCGGAGATAAAACAGATTGAAATCTTCTATTTTTGTTAAAAAAGAAAATCCAAAAAAGATTATGCCGGAGAACAGAATAAGTAAATTCATTCGCTTGATACTAATTTGTTCGTTAAATTCGTGGAATATAAATCCAAAGAGCAAGCCAAAGATTAAATAAGACGAGAATGGAAATAATGGAAAATTTGAGCCGAATTTCGGGGTCAACAATTGAGTAAAGAAGTTGGGCGATTTACTACTATTATTTATTGTGGGGGTGAAATGAACAATCATCAGCACGCTGATTATTGCACCAGGAATTATAATCCGTTTATCTTTGACAAAAATCAAAATTATTTGTAGTACTAAAATCGTCCAGCCAATCGTCTGAAGGATATCACACTGAAAAAATTGTATTATTTCTTCTTTGGAAGTTTGAGTTAGTAATTGATAAAGGGAGAACCTTGGTAGATGGAGAAAGTATCCAGCAATTAGAATCGGAAAAATTCGCAATATTCTTTGTTTGAATATCTCGTGCCATTTTAGATTTCTTTTTCTGCATATTGAAAATGCAAGCCCACAGCCACTGGCTATGAGAAATGCAGGAGCGGTTAGCCCCCTTAGGATATACATAAACTGATATAGACCTGTCTGTTTTGCCTGTGGATTAAGAACAGCATCAAGGGTATGCCCCTGAATCATCATTATCACTGCATAAGTCTTTAACAGGTCAAGGAATCTAAAACGTCTCAATTTTTATTTATATTCTTTTGCGGTTTCTTCACCGATAAGAACACGCAAAACACCGAGTGCCAGTGCCTCCATCTCTCCTTCGCCCGGATAGACAAAAAACTTAGGGCACAAAAATTCTATCCAGGATTTTAATGTATCAACAAATTTTTCTGAATGGGCAATCCCACCAGTGATGATTATTGCATCAATCTTGCCTTTTAATACCACAGCATAAGCACCGACTTCTTTTGCTATTTGATAAATCATTGCGTTATAGACCTGTTCGGCATATTTATCGCCCTGGGCAATTCTCTTTTCCACTTCCTGGATATCATCGGTGCCAAGATAAGACAGCAACCCACCTTCGCGCAAAAGTCTTTTCTTCATCTCGGATTCACCATATTTTCCACTGAAACATAATTCCACAAGCGGGATTGTGGGGAGCGCACCGGTCCTCTGAGGCGAAAATGGACCATCTTCATTCGCATTAGAAGAATCAACCTGTTTTCCTTTAAGATGTGCTGCAACCGTTATACCCGTCCCAAGGTGAACAATAACAAAATTACACTGGTCATAAGGTTTTTTCAATTCTTTCGCTGCCTTTTTTGCTACCATCCGGACATTCAGGGCGTGGCTCAATGCCTTTCTGTTTATCTCTTTCAATCCTGAAAACCTTGAGAGTTCCCAGAATTCATCTACTGATACCGGGTCAACAAAGTATGCCTTCACACCGATACTATCCGCAATTTCTTTGGCAATCATTGCCCCCAGGAGCGAAGGATGTTCTGATTGATAATTACCATTTTTTATATCTTCAATCAATTTTTCATTTGCAAGATATGTTCCACTTGTGAGTGGCTTAAAAGGACCACCCCTGCCTACAACTGCATTCAAGTTTTTCAAATCAAAATTTTTGCTTTTGAGATAGTCAATCACCTTGTCTTTGCGCCAATGATACTGGTCAATGATCTTTGGGAACTGCTTTAGTTCCTCCGGACTATGGCGAATATTTTCTTCTAAAATCGGTTGATTATTCTTAAAAACCGCAATCCTGGTTGAACCCGCACCAGGGTTAATGACTAAAATATTATGTTCCATTTTATCTCCTTTATTTTCCTTTTTTTAATAACTTTATTAAGTTTGAATCTACCATCACACCAAATTTTCTCAAGGTATTCAAATCCTGTAAGACTTTTTCAAAATCACCAATTTTTTGGTATACCAATGCCCGATTGTAATAAGCCTGCGCATACTCTGGATCTAATTGAATCGCCCGATCATAATCTTTGAGTGCGTTTTCTATTTCACCAAATCTGAAATAGATATTACCTCGATTATTATATGCCTCGGCATAATCAGGCTCTAATTGTATCGTTTTGCTGTAATCAGCTAAAGCATGATCCCAGTGCTCTAATTTTGCGAATGTTACAGCACGATTGTAGTATGCATCAGCAAGCAGAGAGTCTATTTTTATAGATTTTGTATAATTTTCAATCGCCCGTTCATAATCACCATAAATAAAATAGATATCAGCGAGACTAACATAGACGACTGCAAAGTAGGGATCAAGCTTAAGGGCTTGGTGGTAACTTTCAATTGCAAGATTATAGTTCTTCATTCTAAAATAAAGCACACCAAGGTTGTAATGTGCCTCAGGTAAATTTGGCTTCAATTGAAGAGCGCGCTTTAAGTCATTATATGCCTTGTGATATTCGCCTATCTTGCTATAAATTGCACCACGGTCAACATATCCCATTACAAAATCAGGCTGGATATTCAAAGCATTCGTAAAATCTGAAATTGCTTTATCATAGAAACCTAAGTGCTCATAGACAGTGCCGCGATCAAAATAAGAAAGTTCCAAAGAAGGATTGATTTCTATTGCCCTGTTGAAATCTGCGATCGCATTATCGTATTGACCGAGCAGATTATACGCATTCCCCCGGTTATTGTAAGCCAGATCACTGCTGGGATATCTTTTCAGAACATCTGTCCATAGTGTGACACTATCCTTCCAGACTTTACAGCGGTTAAAAGAGAGAACCGCATATAGAGTAAAGACAAGGAACATACAGATATAAAGAACGAACCTTGCAGGATTTGAATATCTAAATCTCTTGCGATAAAGATATTCCAAAACCAGTCCTGCAATGAAGAACAATCCGACTGATGGAATATATGTATAACGGTCAGCAGCAATCGCCGGTGCAACCAAGGGAACTATTTGACTGACCGGTAATATGGCAATGACAAAAAAGAGCACACCAAAAACAATTTTATGCGTAAATCTCTTTGTTTGTATAACAAAATAGACAAAACTTGCGATTACCAAAGGCGAAATCAAAAATGATAAAGGTAATGATTTTTCAAAATTCTCTGGGTATGGATAGAAACAGGATAGATTTATTGGAATGATAATTTTGTAAAGATAAAACAAAAGATTGTAGCAGAATACAAAAAAGTGCTTGAGATAATTAACGAGTGGGATAGTACCAGAACCCTGGAAAAATATATTGATAACTCCAAAAAAAATTGCAGGAATAAAATAAGCAATTTTTGAATAGACCTGTTTGACAGATAATCTCTTTTCAAAATAGTAATCAAAAAGCAGCAAAATGACTGGCAGGGTCACTGCCATTGGTTTTGATAGAATAGAAAGAACGAACAATATCACTGAAAGAATAAAGAAAGTCCTTTTTTCACGTCTCCGATAATGTAGATAGAATATCACAGAAATCAAATAGAAAAAAGAATACAACATATCTTTTCTCTCCGTTGCCCAGGCAACTGATTCAACATGCAATGGATGGATGCCAAAGAGCAGACTCACCAGAAAAGCAATAGTAAGATTGTTACTCAAAAGATAGATTAGCCAGAATACCAAGACTACATTAAAAAGGTGAAAGATTAGATTTATTGTATGTGATACACGGGGATTGAGATTAAAGAATTTATATTCAAATGCAAAAGAAAAAATGGTCAAAGGGATATAGGTTCCAACATAACCAGAACTGAACATTTCTTTTAAGTTTTTCCAGGACAAATCTTTGATTGAATGATTTGCAGTAATGAGGTGATAATCATCCCAATTGCAGTATCC
>JBDRWH010000154.1:0-4359 GCA_039802325.1 Caldifarciminota bacterium | reverse complement strand
GGAACAGGAAATACCACTAAATCCGGAACAATCTGTGGCTTTTCTTCCACGCGTTCGTCAAAGTAATAGAAATCATGATCTTTAGATAGATGGGCAAGCCGCATCGCATCGTAATTAGGACGCCTAAAAAAAGCACTTCCTTTTATTGCAATTAGTGGTTCAAACCTTCTTGCTGAAGATACCGGATAATAAAACAAAATTTTCATCTTGTAAGGTCATTGAAGGTTACATAAATGATAAGTAATAATATTATTGCAAAACCAATTTGCTGGATAACAAATCTTGTTTTCTTGCTGAACCTCTTCTGCCTGACCCCCTCAATTATTGCAATAACTATGTGACCACCATCAAGCGCAGGGATTGGAAATAGATTCACAAGCCCAAGATTTATTGAAATGACACTTAGCAGAGTGAGAAGATTCTCAATGCCCCAGCGGGCAGATTCACCGGTAAGTTTTGCTATAGCAATTGGCCCACCAAGTGCCTTGCGTGAAATCTCGCCAATGATTAACTGGTACAAGGTTTTGAGCGTCAGGTATATCAATTCAATTGAACGACTCCCCGCCATCGCAACTGCCCTGAGTGGCTCAATATGTACCTTTCTAAGTGGCATCACAATCCCAATCTGTCCGATAGTATCTTTCAGTAATGGATCATAGTATGGCAAGGGCGTTACAATTGCTGATCTTAACTCATGGTTGTGTAACCATTCAATCTGTAAAGGAATATTTTTTGACTTACGCACCTTTGCCACAAATTCATCCCAGGTTTCTATTGTCTCACCATCTATTCGTATAATGCTATCATTATTTGACATACCTGCCTTATGCGCTGGTCCCCCCACTTTCAGGGAACCAACGAGTGGGGGAACATATGAACTGAAAACAAGCGAGTCAAGATTCAAAGTAATATTCTTCTCCACAATTGAATCACCACGTTTGAATACTACATCAACAGTTTTATTCTGAAGTGTAGCCAGCGTGGTCTCAAGTTCGTCCCAGGAATTAAGAACCCTGCCATTTATTGAGACTATTGAATCCCTGTCCATAAATCCGATCCTTTCTGCATAACTGTTTTTCTCTACTCTAACCCTTAAGTACGGATTAACATAGATACCCCAGAAAATGTAGATAATTATCAAAACTACCACTGCGGAAAAAATATTGAAAAGGGGTCCACTCAACACAACAAGTATCCTATGAAAAAGTGGTGCATCATAAAAACCCTTTACTGGAATATAATTCTCAGTAGGTACACTTTCTTGTTCGTCATCCTTTATCTTAGTGAATGGCATTTCAACATCTTCTTCTCCTGCCATCTTCACATAACCACCAACTGGAATATATGCAATCCTAAAATCTGTCTCGCCAATCTTTTTTCTCACCAAAGGCGGTCCGAAACCAATGGAAAACTTTTCTACGGGAATGCGAAATATCTTTGCAAATAGAAAATGCCCAAATTCATGAATGGTTATGGAAAAACCAAGAATAAAAAGAAAAGAAACAATCGTTATCAAAATCAACGTGCCCCCTTGTTTTCTACCTCTTTCTTTACAAATTCTTTTGCCCATATTTCAGCATGAACATAATCTTCAATGTTTCCAGCACATGGCTTATGCACTGCCATTGCCTTTTTAATTACCACGGGTATATCTTCAAATTTCAGTTTGTCATCCAAAAAAGCATGAACTGCTGCCTCATTCGCTCCATTGAGCACAGCAGGCATACTCTTTCCAATTTCAAGTGCCTGATAGGCAAAATTGATACTGGGAAACTTTTTGTAATCTGGCGCCAAAAAAGTGAGCTGTTTGACTTTATCAAGTTCTACTGACTTAACAAGAGAATGTAGCCTTTGTGGGGTTGTTAAAGCATATTGTATCGGCAACTTCATATCTGGTCGCGAAAATTGTCCCAGCATTGTGCCATCAACAAATTGAACCAGTGAATGGCAAATTGCCTCAGGATGAATCAAAACCTTTATTTTCTCTGCAGAAACACCAAACAAATGATGTGCTTCAATAATCTCAAGGGCTTTATTCATCATCGTTGCTGAATCAACCGTAATCTTCTTTCCCATGCTCCATACTGGATGGTTTAGAACATCGGTTTTCTTAACATTTTTTGTTGATCTTCTCAAAAATGGACCACCACTTGCTGTGAGGATAATCCTGTCAACATCACAAATGTTTCTACCTTCAAGGCATTGATAAACTGCAGAATGTTCACTGTCAACCGGTATCAATTCAGCTTTATTTCTTTTGACCTCTTTCATCACAATTTCCCCGAAACTCACGAGTATTTCCTTGGTTGCCAGACAGATTCGCATACCTCTTTTTATCGCTTCAAGAACAGCATATATTCCAATCGCACTGGAAAAAGCGGAAACAAGAACGTCGGTATCTGATTCTTTAACCATTTTCAGCAAACCCTCTTCACCACTCATAACTTCTGTCTTCCTCAGACTTTCTTTGACATCTGGATAATATTTTTCATTTATTATGGTAACATACCGTGGATTCAGTGTCCTTGCCTGCTCAATCAACGACTTGTAATTAGAAAATGCGGCAAGACCGACGACTTTATAGTCTTCTAAATTCTTAATGACTTCAATTGTATTACGACCGATTGAACCGGTGCACCCAAAAATTGATAATTTTTTCATTTGAAATAGTGCAGGATTTTCAGATCCTGTTTTGTTGTAATTTTTATGTTCTCGGACTCACCATTGAATACGAATACTGGTATACCTATGGATTCTAACATTGCCGCTTCATCAGTGAATTCCCTGTTAAAGTCAATCTCTTCATAAACCTTCATTAAACACTCAGCATCAAAAAACTGCGGGGTCTGTATCGCATATGGAGAAATCCTGGGCACAGTGGCAACCACCTTCCTGCCTTTCACAAGTTTAATCGTATCAAAAACAGGCATTCCGAAAATAACCGCCTTGTATCGCTGACATAGCTTTATTCCACGGGTTATCAATTTCTGTGAGACAAATGGACGAACCGCATCATGGACAATAACAATTCCTCGCGCATTCCCTATTTTTCTAATGCCATTCAAAACTGAATCCTGTCTTCGTTCACCACCGCCAACGATTGAACGGACTTTCCCAAGTCCATATTCTTTCATTAATTTCCCTGTTTCTGCTACCATCTTCTTCGGCACAACAACAATTATGGAGTTAACATACCTATTTTTTTCAAAATGTTCAATAGTATAGACCAAAAGTGGTTTGCCCTGGAATTCAACAAACTGTTTCAATCCACCAAACCGTCTTCCTCTTCCAGCACCAACAATGATCGCAAAAACCTTCACATAAAAATATAATCAGAATAGAACAAAAGTCAACATACTTACAAATCTGCTTGACAGGTCAATTTTTTTTTGTATCATAGACCATGCTACTGATTTTGATAATACTTGCAAATTCAAGAATTATTATTACTGAAGTAATGTCCAATGTAAAGGGGTCGGAAAATCCCTACGGCGATAGAAACGAATTTGTGGAGATTTACAATCAAAGTTCAGACACTGTTGATCTCAGCAACTATTACATTTCTGATTTTGATGCACCACCTGATGAGATATGCGCGTGGAGCAATGAATCTATACTGATAAAATATCCAGATGTTCGCATTAATTCAACACTCATATATCCATTTTCTTATGCCCTGATACTTGATAGGGAATATATCATACTTGATTCATTAAACTGCCAGCCTTACAACATACCTTACGGGACACTCATTTTGACGACGGATGATACATCTATCGGAAATGAACTCGCATCCAATGACCCTTTGATAATTTTTTCTAATACTGATGCCTGCACAACAAGTTTTGGCACACCATTTATTGAAGATAATTTCCCCAGTGACCCTGGTGATGGAATTTCCTGGGAAAGGATTGATCTGACTCTGCCGGACACCATAACTAACTGGCACCCTTGCATTGATTCAGCAGGATGCACTCCAGGCAAAGAAAACAGCGTGACAAACGCCTTTGACCTTGCTCTCAGTGAAAATCTCATTAGCTCTATTCCCGCAAAGGTTGCAGTTGGAGAGGATGCTAATCTGTGCATTGGTATAATCAATGCTGGTTTAAGACCGACTGCAGACTACATTCTATCAATCTTTGATGACCAGGACTGTGATAGCATTCTTCAAACATCTGAACTCTTAATAAATATTCCCGGTGAACTTGTGGGTGCCTTTGACACAGTCTTTCTTTACTGGAAATACAATAAACCGTCTCAGGGAGAACACCTTCTTGGATTCAAAATAGAGTTTGCTAATGATAAAAAACTCGCAAATAATACTGCATTCAAGCATTTGCAGGTCCTGGGGAAAATCGG
>JBDRWH010000153.1:0-4361 GCA_039802325.1 Caldifarciminota bacterium | reverse complement strand
CAAATCACACCTTGATGCAGTTACCAGAAAACCCTGGGTTTGGTTTGATAATAGATTAGTGATTAAACAGGGCAAAATTCTTATATAAATCTTTTGGCTTGGCTTCTATTCATCAATATTCTTATAAACTCTCCAATCAAAAAGATAACATTTGAAAATAACAATTCTATAAAATCCAGAGAGCTTTTCCAGATCATATTATCGCGTCCAAAAGAAATGTATAGTGACTTCAATTTGATCCAGGATGTCAACAGAATCATCCGTTATTACAACAACCATGGATTCTTTGGTACCACGGTTGAACCTGAAACAAAGGAAACTGACGAATACACTGAAATCACATTCAAGATCACTGAAGGTATAAGACCACGGATTAAACAAATAAGGTTTCTAAATGGCAAAAAAGAAAACTTAGACAGACTGCTGGAGATTGGAAAGAATGATTTTTTCATACAGGAAAAAATCAAAAAAACCACTGACCAGATTGAAGGTTTTTACAAGGATAGAGGCTACGCATTTGCTCGGGTAAAATCACAGGCAATACCTGATTCCGGAATTTTGATCTTTGATATTCAAGAAGGCAATACCTATTACATAAATGAAATTGCAATTAAGGGGCTAAAATTTTGTAATCCAGCAGTTATCAGACATGAGATTGAAACAAAACCTGGCGATTTATATAGCCGAAAAAAAATCTTAAACAGTCAACTGCGGATATATCGTCTGGGATTTCTTAGCACTGTTGACATTGATATTATCAAGGTCTCAGATGATACAATCAATCTTACATTTGATTTACGGGAATTGAAATCAAGAATATTCAACTGGGGTATTGGTATCTCCTTGCCTCTAAGTTTTCTCATATCCATTGGTCTTGAAGAAATGAATCTCTTTAATATGGGACACCGGTTCAGGGTTCAACCTTCTTTCAAAATCAATATCAAAAGGGAGTGGGAGGCAAAAATTGACCTGGTTTATTCAATTCCTTATGTCACTGGTTTGCGATTGAGTCCTTCAATACTTCCTTTTTACTGGTATGAAAATAAACAGGATTTTATACGAAGGTCCTGGGGAACTGAATTCAGGATATCAAAGATATTTAATGAGAACATTCAGGCAAACGTTGCCAATAAATACAAATACGTTGATATAAATATGAAAACTGAACTGCCGGACACATTTTCCGGCACCACCAATAGTATAAAGATGCAACTGATGTGTGATTATCGCAACGAATTCTTCAATCCCCGATCAGGTATCTATTTTGTACCGGTTATTGAATATGCAGGTGGAATCTTAGGCGGTTCAAACCACTTTGTGCGGCTTGAAGCTGAAACAAGATTTTTTCAAAGTATTCTATCCAAGAAAAATATCCTTGCCCAGCGTTTAAAAATGGGCATAATCATGCCCACTGATGGTGTTAGCCTTGATGAGAAGTATTCCCTTGGTGGTCAATACAATCTGCGAGGTTATCCTGAAAAATCAATCGGACCTGATTCACTACAGGATGAACACTACGGAGAGGTATTGTTCAATTTCAACATTGAAGACCGTGTGACAATCTTGAATAACTGGGGATTTGTAGTATTCCTTGACATAGGTTATATTGACAATCGTAATCAAATCTTCCGCCAGGAATTTTTCAAGGCAAGTACGGGAATAGGAATCAGATATTTCACGCCCATTGGTCCGGTCCGCGCAGATTTAGGCTTTCCCATCAAAGACCACGGCAGAGAATT
This sequence comes from Caldifarciminota bacterium, assembly GCA_039802325.1. Classification (GTDB taxonomy): domain Bacteria; phylum Hydrothermota; class Tepidihabitantia; order SM23-42; family JAOAFX01; genus JAOAFX01. Next base: position 2,622 of record JBDRWH010000153.1, on the reverse strand, counting down.
GTATTTAGGTATTTACCACGTCTTCTAATCTTATGAAAAAATTCTTGATAACTTCAATAATTGTTGCCTTTTTCATTATCGTAATTGCAATACTTGTCAATGTCATTGACTGGGCAAAGTTTAGCATAAATATCTTTGAAAGAACAACAGGCTATAAAGTTGTTTATGATAATCTTGCAGGTAATATTTTCAAAGGCTACACCCTTGAAAATTATGTTATCAAACTATCTGCCACTGATAGTATTTATGGCAAGCAGGCACAGATCAGTTATCGTTTCTCTCCTTTCACCTTTCGTCTGCCAACCATATTTCACATAAATCTTATTGACCCAACGGTATATATAAAGAAAAAAGAAACTGGAAAAGAAGGCGCTAAATTGAGTATGCCAGCAATGAATTTGTCACTCCGTATCAATGTGAAGAATGGCAAGATTGTCTATGAAAACGAAAAGACTTACAAAATAGAGCGAGTTTCAGGATTAATTTTCATTGACTTTTTAGGCAAGAACCTTTATCTAACAACTATGAACCTCAGTTTTATTGTCCCTGATTACCCAATCAATATCTACTCAGCAAATATGATGCTGAACATCGGTCCTGACAAGGTAGAGGCAAAGTCTTTTCAGATAAAAGGAAAGGGTTTGTTTTTACACGGTAATGGTATGTATTTGTTCAACCGGAAGGATATTTTACTTACTTTCAAAGCGGGTAAAGTAAATTTTGATGAAATCGGAATGTATCAGGGCAACATTGATTTTCAGGGCGAAATCCGTTTTTCAGGAGGCAAATTCCTTTCCAGGATTCAGGGGTCAGCGCGGAAAATTTATGCCCTGGACCAATTCAAATTTGAATCAAATTTTCTTGCTGATACAACGATCATTAATTTATTTGATGGTCAAGCACTTAATGGCAATTTCTCTGCCCAGATAAAATTGCCCAATTTTAAGGATTACACTATCGAGACCAATTTCAGAAACATAGATTTTGCAAGAGTTATTGGACACGACAAACCTATCTTATTAAGTGGCAGTCTGGGCTTCAAAGAACAGAAATTCTTCGGCATTGTAAATTCGCCAGCAGAAAATGGACTTGCTATTGAAACGCTTTTTATTGCGGGTTCGTTAAAAAACAATCATATTTTTGTTGATACCATGGGCGTAGATGAAGATGGTCTGAGTCTTTCAGCCAAGGGTATGCTTTATCCTGACTTTGAATTTCAGATTAATCTGAATACATTGAATCTTGAAAAACTTAAAGGTTTTTATTCCTTGAAAGGACTCGTTTCTGGTATGTTCAATCTTAAGGGCAATTACAAGGATTTGATAAACACAAGAATTGATATGGACATGAAAGTTACAGAATTCAGTGCCGGTGAATTCTATATCAAAACTGGTATATTGAAGTCCAATCAATTTGTCTGGAAAAAGGACCCCGGGGATGTAAAACTTAATCTTGATTCAATTAGTTACAAGAATTATCACTGCAAGAATATTGTCCTTTCTATCAGCACAAACAAATTCTTGCTGTCTCTATCTCATAACAATGATACACTCTTTTCAAAAGGGGAAATAGCTGGTGAAGGAACTGGCGTTATTGATACCCTGAGACTTGTTTATCATCAGGCCGAGGTATTTAACCTTGAACCAATCTCCTTTGACATTTTCAATAGAAAGATTGAAGCATTCCATCTACGAATCGCAGACGGAGATATCAGTGCGTCAATCAATGAAAACAAAATCTTTTTTACCAACCTTGATCTTGATAAGTTAACTAAATTCTTTGGCTTGAAGGAAAAGATTGAAGGAAGACTAAATTTAGGATTTGAAAATAATATTTTGTCAGTCAACGCAGATAGTATTTTTTATCGGGGTATGAACAATGGTAAGATCTCAGTTAACGGTAATTACCTTAAGGGTAAATTGCATATCAATCAACTGTCCATAACCGATGATGATGGTCAATTCCTGAATGCCCACGGATTGGTCTCGTTAGAACAATCAAAGTTGAATTTAAGCTTTAGTAATGTAAAACCCTGGATATTTCCATTTCTATATAATTTTATGGAAAATCCTGATGGATTGATAAACGGTGAGATAGACTTTGAAGGTAATCTCCACAATTTCAAGATGACCGGCAAGAGTGAAATAAAAAATGCCAGTTTTGGTATCAGTGTTATTTCAGCAAAATTTGATTCAGGTTATGCACAGGTTTTGTTCAATGAAAATCAAATAATCTTTGAAACCATAAGGGCTCAGACTTACTCAGGCAGTCTGTCGCGCTCCGCAAACCGTACCTGGGTAACTGGCGGTGGCATTGTAAAATTAGAACCAAAGTTCCGTGTAAGAAATCTCTACTTTGACTTTAGTTTTCAGGACGCTCCTTTACAATATCAGAATTACGCTTATGGCATAGGCACAGGCAATTTCTCTTTGAGTATGAAAGATGAAATAATGTCCTACAATGGAAACATCAAAATTAAAGAAGGAATCATACCTGTGGAATTTGGAACTTATCTTGAGTCTGGTGCTGAAGAACAAAAACAGGATTGGAGAATGAATTTGAAATTGAGTGGCGAAAGAAACATATGGCTGCGAAACCGTGACACTGATATTGAATTTGGTG
>JBDRWH010000152.1:2105-4397 GCA_039802325.1 Caldifarciminota bacterium | reverse complement strand
TCACAAAACTCGCATCTTGTGAGCATATGGGGAATTAGCCCCGCTTTCGCGGGGTTATACCCCACTCCGGGGTAAGTTACTTTTGTATTACTCACCCGTTCGCCACTAATGCTTAACTGTATTGCTACAACTAAGCACCCGTTCGACTTGCATGTCTAAGACACGCCGCCAGCGTTAGTCCTGAGCCAGGATCAAACTCTCCAAAGAAAAACTTCAGAAGCTAAGAAGTTATGAACCTAACCTCCCAACTTCAATCTTATCAATGGACCCAATACCCTGGACAATTCTATAAAGGTAAATTTTCAAAGACCAGTATCCAAAAAATCAACCTGAATCGGAAATATATAAGCATATATATTATAACCAAAACCAAACAAGAGTCAAGGGGAAAAATACACCTTAATCTTGCTGATCATTGCTTGCATCTTCCCCTTGATTTTTGCCGGAAATCATTTATAATATAAATCAAAATAAAAGGGGGTACAAATGGACATTAAAGGCTATAACATGCCTGAAGATTTATATTATCATGAAGAAGATGCGTGGGTAAAAGTTGAAAATGATGGTACAGTTACTATCGGAATGGATGATTTTTATCAGAAACAAGCCGGTGATACAACCTATGTAGACCTACCATTTGAAGGAGATACAATTACCCAGGGTGAAACCTGCGGAAAAATCCAATCATCAAAATGGGTGGGGAAATTTGTTGCCCCTATCTCTGGAGAAATAATTCAAGTTAATTCAGAACTGGAGAATGACTGCCGTCTAATAAACAAAGACCCATACGGTGCAGGCTGGATAATAAAGGTAAAACCTTCAAATCTTGAGGCAGAATTGAAAAATCTCGCTCATGGTGCAGATGCTGTCCAGAAATTCATAGAAGCCCATCTTGCAAAGGCACAAAAGGGAGGATAAGCAGCAGGTGTTTAGATATCCAGAATACGCAAACTACCTAATTTTGATTTTCAGGTATTTAGGCATTTAGGAATTTTTATAATTGGGGGTTTTATGGACTTACAGATTCCTTATGGAAAAGATGAAAAGGTGAATGTTAAAGTTTCTGATAGAAATGTTCTTGCTGTTGTCTATCCTAACGAAGTCAAGAAACAGAATGAATCCGAAATTCTGCTTAGAGCAGTAGAAAATCCCATAAATTCCAAATCATTCAAGAGTTTTCTGTCCAATGCAAAAGATATCCTGTTCATTGTCAATGATGGCACAAGGCCAACACCAACAGCTAAAGTCCTTGACATTATTATTGATCAGATAAAAGACAAAAACATTAAGTTTATCATTGCCACCGGTGTTCATAGAGCACCAACCCAGGAGGAATTTGATTTCATATTTGGAAAATACTACGGTGTTTTTAAAGATAGAATATTTGTTCACGATTGCAAGAAAGATAATGATATGGTTTATATTGGAACATCAAAAAATGGCACTGAGATGTTCGTGAACCGCATGGGTATGGAAGCACACAAGATCGTTATCATTGGTTCGGTTGAGCCACACTACTTCGGTGGTTATACTGGTGGCAGAAAATCTTTTCTACCCGGGATTGCATCGCGCAAAACCATTGAGCAAAATCACAAGCATGCATTAAAACTTGAAGCACAGGCGCTGGTTCTTGATGGTAATCCAGTTCACGAAGATATGATTGACGCCCTTAAAACAATTGCCGACAAGGAAATATTCTCAATTCAGACAGTGCTTGATGGCGAAAGAAATCTTTATGCTGTGACAAGTGGACATATACATGATTCCTTTTATGCAGCAATTGATAAAGCAAAAGAAGTTTTTTGCGTGAAAATTCCAGAAAAAGCAGACATTGTAGTAAGCATTGCACCTTATCCTATGGATATCGACCTGTATCAATCACAAAAAGCACTTGATAATGGAAAACTTGCATTGAAAGAAAATGGCATACTCATAATGGTGTCTAAGTGTAGAACCGGTATTGGTGAACCTGCTTTCTTTGAATTGTTATCCTCCTGCAAATCTCCCCAGGATGCCCTTGACAAGATTGCCAAAGGGTACAAACTTGGCTACCATAAGGCGTCAAAGATGGCTGAGATCGGAACCTGGGCAGAAATGTGGGGTGTCACCGATTTGGAAGATAAAGATATGCAATCAATATTTATTCGCCCCTTCCACAATTTGCAGGAAGCGATTGATAAGGCAATTGAGAAAAAAGGAAAGGATGCAAAGATAATTTTCTTGATGGACGGTAGCATCACAGTTCCACTTGTTGGATAGAGTTTTTTAAGATTTGTAGTACCTTGGTTCATG
>JBDRWH010000152.1:0-2095 GCA_039802325.1 Caldifarciminota bacterium | reverse complement strand
GATAATTCAGACAAAAGAGTCACGAGAGTTTGAGTTTTTGAATGACTTTGTTGTGAAAATTTGAAAGGAGAAAAAATGGCAATAAGCAAGGATATAATTAAGCAGTTACAAGACATTGTTGGTGATGATTATTGTAAGATCAGCAATGCTGAAATTTATGTCTATGCATTTGACGGTGGGATCCATCGTCGCAAACCGGATATAGTAGTTCAACCGCAGAATGTCCAGCAGGTTCAGAAAATCGTCCAATTGGCAAACAAGTATAAAGTCCCGGTTGTACCGCGAGGCGCGGGTTCTGCACTATGCGGACACAGCGTGCCAATCAATGGCGGCATTACAGTAGATATGCAGAGAATGAACAAAATTAAGGATGTTAGAATCAAAGATTTGTTCGTTGTGTGTGAACCCGGGGTTGTCTGTGATAATTTCAATGCTGCAATCAAACCATATAAGTATTTCATTCCAGGTCCTGCATCAAGTGAAGTAGCAACACTTGGTGGTATGGTGGCGATCAATGCTTCCGGAGAAAAAGCAGTCAAATACGGTGCTACAAGAGACTATGTCTTAGGATTAGAAGTAGTTCTCCCAACCGGTGAGATTGCGTATATGGGCACAAAGACAATCAAACACTCAACCGGGTATCAACTTGAAAGATTGATGTGTGGTTCTGAAGGCATGCTCGGCATCATTACTGAAATCAACATGAAAATTACACCGTTACCTGAAAAGATCGCAGGTTGTATCGCAGCATTTGACAATTTGGAAAAAGCAGGGCAGTGCGTAGCCAATATCATTGCCAAACCTTTGATCCCATCCCAGCTTGAAATCATGTCCGCACCCTGTATCAAGGCAGTCAATAAAGCAGCAAAGATGAACCTCCCTGAAGTTGAAGGTATTCTGCTTATAGAAATTGATGGTAGGCCAGAGACAATTAAACAGGATGTAGATGCTGTTGCAAAAATTTGCAAAGAAACTGGTGCAGTATCTATGGAATTTACAGAAGACGAAAAGAGAATAGCCGAAATCTGGAAGGCAAGAAAGCAGATGATTCCTTCACTGAGCATCTTAAAAGAAGAATATGCCACCACCATGTTGGCGGATGATATGGCGGTTCCGGTGTCTCAGATTCCCAAAGCAGTTGCGGGTATCTGGGAAATCTCGCAGAAATACGATATCATAATACCGCCGTATGGACATGCGGGCGATGGTAATCTACATACCAAGGTGCTAATGGTGCCAACTGATCCAAAGCACTGGGAACAGGCAAAAAAGGCAGTAGCAGAAATTTATCAACTCATAAGAGACTTGGGCGGTACAACCACTGGAGAACATGGAATAGGAATCACCAAGGCGGAGGAATTTCACAAAGAGAAGAATACTGTTGTTCCCGCGATGAAGGCGATAAAAAAGGCGCTGGATCCTAACAACATAATGAACCCTAATAAAATGATTGACTGGGACAAGGGATTTATGTATGAACTGAGATATCCCACAAATCCGAACAGAAAACTTGAAGGGCACCTGGCAAAATGGGAAAACGAAATGATGACCTGCACAATGTGCGGTTATTGTAAAAATGTCTGTCCAACATTTTTGAACCAGCTATGGGATCCACCCTCAGGTCGCGGAAGAATGGTGCTCTCTTATGGCATACTGGAAAAAGAACTGGAAATAGATGATTCAGTAGTAAAAGCAATCTTTCAATGCACTCTGTGTAGAGATTGCAATAGAAGATGCCCAAGTAAAGTGAAGGTGCCTGATGTTGTCAGGGCAGCAAGGGCTGACCTGGTAGAAAAGGGATTTGCATATCCTGCACACAAAGACTTCATAGACAAAATTAAGAAAACCGGTAATATCTGGGGTGATTCAGAAGCGACATTGCCGGTTCAAGAAGGAGAGATACCAGTCTTCGTTGGTTGCCAGTTCCTGGCAAGGCCCAACAAAACAAAACAGTATCTGAAACTTTTTGAAAAACTCGGACTCAAGCCAAAGGTAGTTAAAGAAGTCTGCTGCGGATACCCAATGGAAGCGCTGGGCTTTGTCAAGGACTTTGAGGCACACAAAGAGAAATTTATGAAAATGTTTCCATTCAAGA
>JBDRWH010000151.1:0-4440 GCA_039802325.1 Caldifarciminota bacterium | reverse complement strand
CATAGATTTTGAAATTGATTGAAGTATGTTAACGCTTGCTTCGTGCTATTGACATTTTCAAAATTCAGATTATAATTGTTGCGAAAGGAGAGTTTATGAAAAAATTACTCGTATTAGTACCTGTCGTTCTATTCTTAATCAGTTGCGGTGGTGGTGAAAAAGACTACTGGCCAATAGCTGTGGGCAATGTCTGGAATTATCAAACAATCGCTACCATTACTACACCGGATACAACTATGACTGACTCCAGCACCATGAAAATAGAAGTTACAAGGGAAACAACCCTGGATAACAACACTGCAGTTTTTGAAATTGTCAATACAGGCGAAGGTAATCCTGATACATCATACTGGCAGAAGACTGATAACTATTTCTTCTGGTATGATAACAAAGCTGAAACCGAACCTGATACGATTCTTACTCTGCCTATTGAAGAAGGCGATTCCTGGACTGTGCATAAGGATTCTTCTTACACTGAAACCATACGGATAACAGGTAAAGAATCAGTCACAGTTCCTGCAGGAACCTATGATGATTGCTGGAAAGCAATGGATATCTATACATACGGTACAATGGCAGAAACTTCGTATATCTGGCTTGCTCCAGATGTAGGATGGATCAAGATGACCACAACTGAAGCAGATAGCGACTTCACTGCCGAGATTAAGATAGAATTAACGAATGCAACAATAAAGTAAGAAATAATGGGAAAAAAGGGGCTGCAGTGCAGCCCCTTTTTTATTTCTTGTTTTTCAAGTATTTCCTGCCCTTCAAATTTTCAGGCATGTAGTCCTGGTCAACCTTTGCACCTGGATAGTCATGAGGATATTTGTAACCCTTGCCATATCCAAGTTTTTCCATTAGAGGTGTTGGTGCATTTCTTATGTGCATTGGCACAGGTTCGGCAAGGGTTTTTAAAGCATCTCTTTTTGCCTCTGCATAGGCAAGGTATATTTCATTACTCTTGTTTGCCCGGGCAAGATAGACCACACACTCCGCAAGTGCTAAGTCTCCTTCAGGTCTGCCAATAAAATCTATTGCTTCCTTTGCTGCATTGGCAATGACCAGTGCCTGAGGATCAGCAAGACCAATATCTTCTACCGCAAACCGCACCAAACGACGCGCAATATACAAAGGATCTTCACCTGCCTCAAGCATTCTTGCCAGCCAGTATAGAGAAGCATCCGGGTCAGAACCTCTCAATGACTTATGGAGTGCAGAAATCAAATTGTAATGTTCTTCACCCGCCTTATCATATTTCAATGCCTTTTTCTGGACAATTTCTTCGGCAAGTTTCAAGTCAATCTTGTTCTCTTTAGCAGCAAACGCACACAATTCAAGGGCATTTAACGCAACCCTTGCATCACCATCAGAGATATTGGCAATAAAACTCAACGCTTCATCAGTTATATCATACTTCTTATCAAGCCCTTTTGGAGAACTCAAAGCCCTTTGTAAAATTTTCTTCATATCCTCAAACGAAAGTGGGTTGAGCATATAAACCTTTAGCCTTGAGAGTAAACTGGAATTTAATTCAAAAGAAGGATTTTCTGTAGTCGCACCTATTAGAATAATAGTGCCTTTTTCAAGGTATGGCAGGAATGCATCCTGCTGTGCCTTATTAAATCTGTGAATTTCATCTATGAAGATAATTGTATCACGATTGAATAGACTCTTTTTTTTCTCCACATCTTCCATGAATTTTTTTATCTCAACGATCCCGCTTGTTGCTGCTGAGAAAGAGACAAAATCCGCAGAAAATCTTTTAGCAAACAGCCGTGCTATTGTGGTCTTACCGCTTCCAGGCGGACCAAATAGCACCATTGAGAATAGTCTCCCCTGTTCAATCTGCCTTTTGATCGGACCACCTTTTCCCAACAGGTGTTCCTGACCAAGAATTTGGTCAAAATCTTCCGGTCTGATACGGTCTGCAAGTGGTGTTTTATCCACGGCTTATAAAATACAGATAAAAAAATGGTATGTTGAAAATCAGAGAATCAAGTCGGTCAAGAAATCCACCATGACCAGGGAAAACATTTGATGCATCCTTCAAATCAACTTCCCGTTTCATCCCGGATTCAAAAAGGTCGCCAATTGTGCCTAAGACTCCGATACCCAGAGTTATCCATACCGCATCAATCAGGTCAAAACCTTTTGCCCACAGTGAATTTAGCCACCAGGTAAACGGAAAAGTCAGAAAAAATGCTGCAACTGTTCCTTCAATAGATTTCTTGGGGCTCAATTTTTCAGCAAGTCTGTGTTTTCCCCAGATTGACCCAACAATATAGGCAAACGTATCATATATCCAGGTCAAAACCAGAGGCAGAAGGCTTACATGGAATCCATATTTTCTCAAAAGGATTATGGTTGAAGGTAAAACTGATATGTAAAAAACCCCGAAAAATCCTGCGCAAATTTCCGCAAGAAAATTGGGCTTATACCGGGCACCAGGAAATCGCATTACTGATAAAAGGGCAACAAAAAACATCAGCAAAAACCCGGGCATAAGCAATGGGACTTCATAATAGAAAAGCAGGGGTATTGTGTATGCAGGAAACAAGACCGCAAGCGTGTGAGGATATATATCTTTACGATGCCAGAACCTGAAATATTCATTTGTAGCAAAGGTAATAAAAAACAGAAGGAGTAAAGGAAGCAGAATATTGTCAATCCAGAGACCAACTACAACGACTAAAACAAGCAAGAATCCTGTTTTTATTCTCTTGAATATATCATTAAACTGCGCCAAACAAACGCTCCCTTCTATTATAATCTTCAATCGCCTTCAAAAACTCTTTTTTTCTGAAATCAGGCCAGAGCGTTTTTGTGAAATATATTTCAGCGTATGCAATCTGCCAGAGAAGAAAATTGGATATTCTCTCTCTTTTTTCCGCACCGGTTCTTATCAATAGATCGGGTGGCGGTAGGTCTGGATCATACAGATATTGAGAAAACTTTCTTTCATCAAATTGCTCAAGGTCAATATGTGTATTTCTATCTTCCTGAATGACTTTCTTGACTGCATCAACGATTTCACCCTGTCCACCGTAGTTCAAACAAAGAGTCAATACCATTCTGCTGTTATTTCTGGTCAACTTCAATGCATCATCAAGTGCTTTCTTTGCATTGGGATACAATTCATTTAGCCTGCCAATAGCATTTACACGCACATTATTTTTATGAAGTTCCGGAGTTTCTTTCTTAATCATTTCTTCAAGCATGTTCATCAAGGTTTGAACCTCATCATCAGGTCTTTTCCAGTTTTCAGTTGAAAAAGTATAGAGTGTCAAATATTTAATGGACAAATCACGGGCTGTTCTGACAACTGCCCTCACCGATTCCACACCTTCACGATGTCCAATAACTCTGGGTAATCCCCTTTTCCTTGCCCACCTACCATTACCATCCATTATTATGGCAATGTGGTTTATAGTATCTTTCTTTTCCATTTCGCCCTTAGCTTTGATACAGATAATTCTGCGATGAGATTTCTTGAATGATAGATTTTTAAATATCCCTGCCTGTTTGTCTTTCCAATCATGGAAAATGGTAGGTTTTTTATAGTTTTCTCAAATTCTGCTGACTTTTCAGGTGCAACCTCAATTAGAAATCTTGTGTTTGATTCAGAAAATAGCAGAATGTCAGGACGCGGATTTTTTCCTGCAAATACGATTTTTGAAAAATCAATTTCACACCCCATATCACCCGCAATTGCCATTTCGCTGATTGCAAGTCCAATGCCTCCTTCTGACAAATCATGGCAGGAAAGAACGAGCCCTCTGATTATCGCTTTATGCAACGCATGCATTATCTTTGGCGCAACCTTGAGATCTACACCGGGAACTCTTCCACCTTTGATATTTAGATACCTGAAATATTCAGAACCACCCATTTCTTCTTTTGTCAAACCCACGAGATAGATAAGACTTCCTGTTTTCTTAAAATCCATTGTAATACACTTTCTTACATCTTCAATAATTCCAATTGCTGAGATTAACAGGGTTGGGGGGATAAGATGACTTTTACCCTGTTGATCAAGCCATTCGTTATTCAAACTATCTTTTCCAGAAATAAATGGCACACCAAATGCCTTTGCACCATCATAACAACCCTGTGCGCTTAAGACAATATCACCGAGCACCTCTTCCCTGTCTGGTGAAGCAAAACAAAAATTATCAAGTATCGCTGTCTTTGTGATATCTCCACCAGTTGCAACAAGGTTACGCAGGGCCTCGTCAATCGCCGACAAAGCCATATTGTAGGCATCATATTTTCCATATGCAGGATTAATGCCACAGGAAACAATAATGCCTTTATTCTTGTGAAGCAGTGGCTTGATAACAACTGCATCCTGGTGTCCATCCTTGTGAATGCCAGCAAAAGGTTTTATTACGCTTGCACCCTGAACTTCATGGTCATATTCCCGAACCAACCATTCTC
>JBDRWH010000150.1:0-4443 GCA_039802325.1 Caldifarciminota bacterium | reverse complement strand
TTAGAAAAATCAGTTTTACTGGTTCGTTAGAAGTTGGTGAGACTATCATGAAAAATTGCGGAATGAAAAGGGTGACAATGGAATTGGGTTCAAACTCAGCAGTCGTTGTTTTCAAGGATGCACCGATACAACTTGTAGCAAAGAAAATTCGAAAAGGCGGTTATACACTTGCCGGACAGGTTTGTATATCTATCCAGCGGGTGTATGTGGAGGAAGAAATTGCAGATGAATTCTTGAGAGAGTTGTCTCTTGAGGTAGGGCAGATAAAATGCGGAGACCCATTATTAGAGGATACTGAAATGGGTCCAATGATTGATGAATCAGCATTAAAGAAGGCTGAAGAATTCGTTGAGGATGCTAAAAAACACAGAGGTATGCTAATTCTTGGTGGTTCAAGACAGGGAACGATATTTTTGCCAACGATTATTTTTGATGTGGATGAAAAGGCAATGGTAATTCAGGAAGAGGCATTTGCGCCAATTGTTGCGGTGAATAAATTCAAAACCCTTCAGGAAGTGATTGAGAAAGTCAATAATACAAAGTATGGACTGCAGACAGGTATTTTTACTAACAATATCCATTTTGCCTTAGAATGTGCACAGGAGATTGAATCCGGCGGAGTTTTGATAAATGAAATGCCCACTTTTCGGGTGGATAATATGCCCTATGGTGGAATGAAAGGTAGTGGCATCGGCAGGGAAGGGCCGGATTTTGCAATCAAGGAAATGACTGAAGAAAAATTGATTATCTTTGATCAGATAGACTAATTAAAATTATGGAAACCCTAGTAATATACTTAAAAAACTGGCTGGCAAAAATTCACAGTGATTATGGAGTTAATCCAATCATTTTTGCTGTCATATATTTTGGTTGTGCTCCATTTTTCTGGTTTGCAATATACAAAATAATCGCGGGGCTGAAAAACAAAAATATTAATCAGGTAAGAATATTCGGAATTATTCTTGGGATTACAATAATTGCACCATTTGTATATGTAGCAATTTTCGGTCATAACCTGCCCTACTGGTTCTGGATATTTGCGGTGATTATCATTGCCTATGCAGTATATAATGTATTTGGTAAAATAAGAAAAAGATGAACAAAATTAAGGTAATTACCGTATGCAGATTTGCTTCAGAATTTGTGTAATAAACTAAAAGGCATTACTAAGTTCTCTTACGAATCTCAGATTTAAATAGTGCGATGTGTTGCGCGCCGTGATTTTGCCTGCAATCTTTTTTTGTAGTATGTAGATATCGCCAAGTAAATCAAGGATTTTATGCCGCACTGGTTCGTCATGAAATCTCAAGGGTTTGGCACTGTATATTCCTTTTGCAGTAATGCCTATTCCGTAAGGTGGTAGATTTTTAAGACGTGGGTCAGATTCATCTGTAAAAACAAAGGTCCGGGCTGATGCAATTTGTTTAACATAGTTTTCAGGGGTTATTTTCAAGGCAATGCGCTGACTACCTATATAAGGGTGGTTGAGTTCCATATCAATGAATAGTTCAGAATTAGACAATGGTTCATAGGTGATGAATGAATCACCACTCTGGACAGATATTCTTTTTTGAGTATTTAGCAACTCTAAATCGTTTTTACCTGCAAAATCTGATAAAACTTTAACAAAGTCGTGGCTTGACCCATCAAAAAATGGGATTTCATTTCCCCGAACATTGATTTCTATGTTGAAAATATAGAGACCATAGAGCGCAGAGAATAGATGTTCAACTACTCTTATCTTTTGTTTTCTCCCAATTGTAATTGTGTGATTTTCAACAGAACAATCTTCAATATTCAAAGGTATCCGCAATTGGGCTTCGTTCTTATGAGATTTGAAAATAACCTTGCGGGCAGGAGAAATTTCCAGTCGGCTAAATCCACCATTTAGACAGATACCTTCAAGAAACACTTTCTTGTTCATGTTACAAATCTTTGTATAGACGTGAAAGTGCTCTTAATACTGTGTAATGTTCCCGTGCTGGAATACCTGAGTACCTTTTGTTGGCTTCAAGATCAGAAAAAACAGCACTCTTTGCATAGACGATAACATTCTTGCCAATCCTTAAATGGTCACTGACACCTGTCTGTCCGCACAATACTACATTGTCACTGATCCTGGTTGAGCCTGCAATACCTGCCTGTCCCATTATCAAGCAGTTTCTGCCAATTTGCACATTGTGGGCAATATGCACGAGATTATCAATCTTTGTTCCTTCACCAATGATTGTGCTACCAATAGTTGCGCGGTCAATTGCAACATTACTTCCAATGTCAACATAATCTTTTATTATTACTTTTCCGATATGCGATAATCTCTTGAATCTCCTGAATTTGACATAACCGAAGCCTTGTTTGCCAATTACTGAATTAGCACCAACCTGGACATAGTTGCCTATAGCAGTTTTTATATAGATAACAACATTGTGCTCAATTGTGCAATAATCGCCGATTATTACATTCTCATCAAGAAAAGCACCGGCGCCAATATAAGTACCTTTACCAATTCTTACCCCTTTCTTTATGATTGCGTGGGATTCGATTATACAGTTGCCAGAAATTTTAGCGCCTTTTTCTATGACTGCAGTTTTTGCTATCATTGGTTGTTTTTTCTTCTCAGTAATCTTATTCAGGAGATAATACATTGCTTTCTTACAATCAGGAACGACAATATTGTTTTTCCCGGGAATTCTTGTTTGTGCAATTACTGTCCGGGCAGCGGTTTTTATTTTTGCATCAAAAAGAAAGGTCAGGGAGTTCACATCTGCTTCCTCAGGAGGAAGAATATTTTTTATCTCAATATTCTTGCCGTATAACTTTCCCTTGACTATTTTGGCAATTTCTTTCAACCTCATGTTCTATGCTAATCAATACCAACCCTGATGTCAAGATATTACGATCTTGACTTTCATACATTTTGTCTTATAATCAAGTTATATGCGGGTGGATGTTTTTCTTAAGAAGGCGTTAATCATTAAACAGAGAAGTGCGGCAAAGGATTTGTGTGATAAACAATTGATAAAGATCAATGGTATCACCGCGAAACCAGCGCGTGAAGTTAAGGTTGGGGACTTGATTGAGATAGAAACGATAAAGGGCGTGGCAAAATTTAAGGTATTGAAGGTGCCCCAGGGGAACATTAAGAAAAATGAAGTTGGTGAATACTATGAAGATTGCAGTGACAATCGGTGATCCAGCAGGTATTGGTCCAGAATTGGTCCTAAAAACTCTACCTGCATTTTTGAGATATAGTCCTGTAATCTATGGTAATCATGCTATTCTTGGACAAACTGCCAGAAAATTGGGTTTGCTGAGAAACTATTATCTAATGAGAAAACATATTGAGAATTCAGTTCCTACAATCAAATTTGAATTCGGTAAACCTGACGAAGAGACCGGCAAAGTTGCTCTACATTCAATAAAATCAGCGCTTGCTGATCATCCTGATATCATTATTACGGCACCAATTGTGAAGAATGTAATCAAGAAATTTTTTAAAAATTTCATTGGTCAGACAGAATTCCTTGCAGACTATTTCAAAACCAGGAATTTTGCAATGGTTGGTTTACTGAAAGAAAAAAAGATAATGTTCTTAACTACGCACCTGCCAGTTGCTGATATTCCTGAGAAGATAAATAAAGAGGAAATCTGTAATAAACTTGTGCTTTTTGACCATGGGTTGAGAAAATTTTTTGGTATAAGAAAACCGAATTTGGCAGTTAGTACATTGAATCCCCATGGTGCTGAATTTGGGTATGGCGAAGAAAAGATCATTGAGCAAGGGATTGGGAAAGCGAGAAATAGGGGAATTACAGTATCCGGACCATTCCCCGCGGATTCCATTTTTGACAGAAAATTTGATGGCTTTCTTGTAATGTATCATGATCAGGGATTTGTATATTTAAAGGCAAAAAGAGGTGGTCTGAACTGGACCCTTGGGCTTCCAGTTATCAGACTATCACCATTATATGGTGCAGCACTTGATATTGCAGGGAAAAACTGTGCTGATACTACAGGTATGATCAATGCCCTTAGGATGGGAATAAAAATGTACCATCAGGCAAGAAAGGAGTTGATATGAAAAGAATGATTCTTGTTCTGGGAATTGTGATAGTAGTACTTTTCTTCAGCGCCTGCGGTCGCAAAGGTGATGTGAAGGGTGCGACCGAGGCAATAAAGAAAGGGAAATATAGTGAGGCAATTAAATCATTAAAATATGCCCTAACTAACGATTCTCTTAATCCAGAAATCCATTTTAATCTTTGTCTTGCATATTGTTATTTGGATTCAGCAGATAAGGCATATCCGCATTTCTTGAAAATTGTGGAATTGAATTCACCATTAAAGGATAGCATGGAATTGAAACTGCTATTGACGAAGTTCCTGAAAATGGATCCATATTCTTCAAGTCCCATTCCAATGGGTAAAATGAACCAGTTTAAG
>JBDRWH010000149.1:0-4468 GCA_039802325.1 Caldifarciminota bacterium | reverse complement strand
TACCCAGAACTTGCATGGTGGGTTCGGACTGAGTATCGTGTATTCATTCGGAGGTGAATAGTGCCACCGACTTTCTTTTTCTGGTCCGCGGCAATAGCATACTTTTTATTTGTAATAACCATTGGTTATGTAATATGGCGGAAAATCCATAAAGATACTGCTACCCATCAAATCCTTGATTTCTGGATTGCAAGCAGACGCTTTCCGGGCTGGCGTTTAGCAATATCTTTAACCGCAGGTTGGTTAATGTTAGGTTGGTTGGGATACGGAATGTCTATGATATATCAGATGGGATTATCAGGTGTATGGATACTGCCCTTACCATGGTTTATATTATGTTTTATCATAATCTTAATGGTTCCCTTTGTGCGTAGATTACCAGCAATTTCTCTACCCGAGGCTATTCAAAAAAGATTTGGGGGACCAACGCGTTTAATAATCGGTTTATGTTCAATTTTCGTCTTCACTTCCTGGACGGGTGCGGAGTTATTTATGGTCGGGCATTTGGGGGCGCCGTTTTTGAAGGTAACTCCGGTAATGACAATGATTATTGTGGCAATTCCAATAATGATCTACACCTATTTCGGTGGATTCAGGGCTGTAGTGATTACTGATTTTTTACAATTCGTATTTATGGCAATATTTATAACGGTATTGGGTATAGTTAGTATTAACGCAGCTTCGGCAATTACAAACGGAGATATTATCAGCACTTTGAAGAATACACCCACTCCTTATTATGGAAAAGATACCATGTTCAATCTTTTTGCCTGTGGCATTGCGATGTCCATAATTCTTTTATTTGCATATCTTCCAGGGTGGATGATTGAACAAGATCTATTATTGAGAATTCAGGGGGCAAATAGTTTAAAAGAAGCAAAGAAGGGTGCCTGGCTTGCGCTTGTTTTGATCACTGTCTTTGTTATAACAATCCCCACAATCATTGCTTTTTGTGCACTCATTCTCTTTCCTCCAGGGTTGGAGTCAAGTGCTAGTGCAATTGGTGCTGACGCGACGGGCATCATCTCCGCAATCATTTTGCAATTTTTTCCTTTCTGGGCACAGATTCTTATGCTCGTGGGATTGCTCTCTGCCCAGATGTCCACAGTAGATACCTTTGCTAATGTTACTGCACTTCCACTTACTTATGACATAATTCAACCAAATTTCATGAAAGGACTTTCACGCGAAAAAATTGCCCAATTGTCAAGAATATTATCAATATTTGCAATCGGACTTGCGCTTGTCTATGCTATCAATGCTACTTCTTTAATGGATGTTTATATCCTTTCATCTGGTGTTCTTACTGCGTCAATCGCAATACCTGCTTTTGCAATATTTTGGAAAAAAGCTAACCGTTTAGGCATTATATTAAGCTCAATCCTTGGATTTGTCGGAAATGTTGCATTCTATATTCTCGAATATCATATCTGGAAGCACAATTATTCGCCAAAGTGGCTTGCAGATACATATTTAGGTTATATTATCATTGGACTTGTTGGTTCAATCATTGGTTTAATTGTTGGCTCTTTGATAGGAAAACCTTCAACTCCCGAAGAAATAAAGGTAGTAGCACCTCAACCACTTGAAGGAGTTGAAATATTTGATATTGCAAAAGAATGAAAGGGGGTATTATGGAGATCTATAAAAAGGACTACACAATAAAAGATGTCCAGGATGTGTATGACGGCCCTGGTGGTCTGCTCTGGGAGGCAGTGATGGGCGAGCAGATTCACTCCGGTGGACCAGAAGCGACCGATGTTCTGGCACAAAAACTGGGATTAAAACCCGGTATGGTCGTTGCTGACCTTTGCAGTGCGCTCGGTGCACCTGCGCGGCATCTGGCAAGCAAATACAAGGTCAATGTAAAAGGAGTTGATGCGACAAAGACGATGCTACAAAAGGCAATAGAGAGGACCAAAGCGGCAAAACTTGACCATATGATTGAATACTATGAAGGTAATGTAATGGATTTACCGTTCAAGTCAGGAACCATTGATGTTGTCTGGGGACAGGAAGCCTGGTGTTATGTTACAGATAAAGAGAGGCTATTGCGTGAGGCTTATCGCGTGTTAAAACCCGGTGGCAAGATTGGATTTACTGACTGGATTATCACGGGCAATATCTCGCCAAAAGAACTTGAGCCACTATATGACTCAATGGCATTTCCATATATGGAATCGTTCAAAGGTTATCAGGAATTGATGAAAAAAGTGGGTTTCAAAGTCCTTGAGGCAATTGATAATACCGAGGCATTTGCCAAACACTTTGACCAGTATTATGAAATGGTTACGGTAAAGATGAAGCCAGATATCCTGAAAAATTTTGGTCCAGACCTCTATAGTTTTGCCGAGAATCTGGTCACCATCTGGCGCAAAGCCTCACATAATCATCAGGTTGGCAGCGGCTTGTTTATCGGACAAAAACCATAATTGATAAGGAAACAGAACTGCTTTTTAGTCTTGATGTCGGATATATAAAGTAGAGCTGCCAAGATAAATATGAAAGGGATGGCTGAAATTTTGCCATCCCTTTTCTATCCGTCTATTGCCAACGACAAATTCTTGAATAAAATAACTTTAAAAGGAGGCAGATTGGATTTCTCTTTGATTAAGAAGGCAATTGTCAGTTTTGAAGAAGATAAAGTTAAGAAATTGGTCAAAGAATTTTTGGAAAATGGAATTGTGGCTAAAGATATCCTGGAGCAAGGCTTGATTCCGGGTATGAAAGAGGTGGGCAGGCTTTTTGAGATAAAAGAGTATTATGTACCTGAGGTTTTACTTGCGTCTGAGGCATTCTATGCAGGATTTGAAATAATCAAGCCACCTCTAATTGAGCAGAAAATTGAAAAAAAAGCAAAGATTGTAATCGGGGTTGTTCAGGGTGATATTCACGATATCGGTAAGAATATTGTAAAGGTAATGCTTGAAGCAAGTGGTTATGAAATTATTGATTTAGGCAAGGATGTGCCGAATGAAAAGTTTGTTGAAACCGTTGTACAGGAGAATCCTCAGATACTTGCCCTGTCTTCGTTAATGACAACAACAATGATACAAATGGAGACAATAATCAAATTGTTAAATAAAAAGAAATTGCGAAAAAATGTGAAGGTAATAGTTGGTGGGGCGCCGATAAATCAGGAGTATGCAGATAAGATTGGCGCTGATGGCTGTGCTGAGGATGCAGCAAGGGCCGTGAAACTCGTGGATAAGATTATTGGAGTTAATCCGTAAGGATTCTATGGAGTTAATTCGTAAGAAAGAGATAAAAGCCTTACGGCTTAACTCCAGGGATTTTATGAAAATTATATGAATATTATTGAAGAAGTACTTAAGAGAAAAAGAAGATTTGCGATCTTTCCCATTATCTGCGCAGACCATTGCGCTCATATTTTACATAAAAATTTTAAGGATGTTGCTACAAATGGCGAAATACTTGCCGAGGTGTTGGAATATGGATATAATCTTTATAGATACGATATGACCTTGATTTTTTCTGATCCCTATGTAGAAGCTGAGGCGATGGGCTGTAGTTTGGAGTATTCGCCCTATCCGAAATTGATTAGCAATTCGGAGTTAATTCGTAAGAAAGAGATAAAAGCCTTACGGCTTAAATCCGAGATAAAAGGCTTACGCCTTAAATTTAAGGATAGAACTGATGAAATAATAAAATCTGCTCAAATACTACGAGAAAAAGTTGATGTTCCGGTATTCGTTTCAATCAAAGGACCGTTTACCCTTGCCTGTTTCCTTTACGACACCGAAGATTTATTGAAGTTACTCTTAAATAATGAAACAACCGCAAGATCAATAATAAGAATGGCACTGGATTTTCAGGTGGAATATCTTGATAGACTTTTAAAAATCCCGGTAAATATTTTTATTGGCGACCCCCTTGCATCAGCAAGTGTGATATCACCAAATTTATTTAAAAAATTCGCCTATGAACCACTCAGAATATTGATTAATAAAATAAAATCCGCAGGAATGATTGCAGGTGTCCATATATGTGGCGATACAAGACCAATAATTGAATTTTTAGATAATTCGGGGACAGATATTTTGAGCATTGAGGATATTTCTCATAAAACCAAGACTTTAAAAATGGGTGGAGTTTCTACGATAACTTTGCTTAACAGCGATAAAAAGAAAATTCAAAAAGAGATTGAGCTCGCATTGAAACAAGATTTCCTCATTTTATCTACATCCTGTGATGTTCCAGTGAATACACCGGCTGAAAATATAGAAACAATGCTTGATATTGCAAGGCAATATGAAAACTGATAATTTATTAACACTGCTACAAAAAGACGGCATATTTGTTGATGCAAACTGTGGTGGTAAAGGAAGGTGTGGAAGGTGCCGAGTGCAGATAAAGGGTAAAATGATGCCACCTGATGAGATTGAGAAAATGCTGATTCCAGAAAATTTATTGAAAAAAGGTTATCGCCTTGCGTGCAGAATTAAAA
>JBDRWH010000148.1:3487-4502 GCA_039802325.1 Caldifarciminota bacterium | reverse complement strand
TGGAAAATCTGAAAGGCAGGTGTGCAAATTGTAAGGTTGAAGGCTGTTTTGGTTGCCGGGCTATTGCATATGCATTAACCGGTGATTTTTATGCTGAAGATCCGCAGTGCTTTTTATAGAAGGAGGTATTATGCATATCGGCATTATATATTATTCACTTACAGGTACAACTGAAGAATTTGCAAACCGTATCGCAAATGGCTTAATCAAGGAAAAACATCATGTGGAAGTGGTCAAAATAAAAACCAACATTGAGGTGAAAGGTCCAGGACAAAAATTTGAAATACAGAACAACCCGGACTGTTCAAGATTTGATTTCATACTATTTGGCGGTCCGGTCTGGGCATTTTCAGCCTGTCCGGTCGTATTACAGTTTATCAAGCAATCAATAGGTTTAACCGGGAAAAAAATAATTCCATTTGTCACAATGGGTTTTCCGTTCAAATCTTTAGGTGGCAATAACGCAATAAATCAGATCAATAAGGCCGCAAAGACAGTAGGTGCAGAAGTGATTTCTGGTGTAATCATTCCCAAATTGTTCCATGACTACAAAAAACTTATGGATAAAGCAGTACTTGAAATCGTATCAAAAATCAGGAACCCTTGACCTTGAAAATATTTTAACTATAATTACGCAATGAATAAAGCCCTTTCAAGCGAACGAAAGAAGAAAAAACCATATGTAGTAATTGAATGCCCGGAAAAAATTCCCTGCGACCCCTGTGTTGATGCCTGTCCTCAAGGTGCAATTACAATAAATGGTAGTATCATTGAATTACCTGAAGTTGATTATGATAAGTGTACCGGGTGTCTGCTGTGTATACCAAAATGTCCGGGGCTGGCAATATTTGTTATTGATGAGAGACCTGAAGATCATTCAGTTGTCTATATCCCTTATGAACTACTACCTGTACCCAAAAAAGGAGAGAGTGCAATAGGCCTTGACCGCAATGGCGAAGAAAGGTGTGAAGTAAAGTTTGTCAACATCCTCCAATCACCAAAATTCAACCGCTGT
>JBDRWH010000148.1:0-3477 GCA_039802325.1 Caldifarciminota bacterium | reverse complement strand
TGTGCGGTTGTTGGCATTACAGTACCTAAGGGTATGGAACAGGAGATAAGGTTTTTTAAATTTAAAAAATGAATACAGAAAGATTGTTTTACAAAATTTTGAGAACCAAAGTCGGAAAGATTTGTATTATCTGGAAAGAATCAAAACGGAAGAAAAAGATTATTCAAATCATTCTACCGAAATTTTCTCTAAACTCTGTTAAGAAAAATCATTCAGGAATTTTGCCAGGCAAAAACCAGGCGATTGATAAGATTGCAAAACAGATTAACTTACACATCAATGGCAAGAGAATACAATTTTCTACTGACCTTCTTGATTTAGAACAATTAGGAAGTTTCCAGAGAAAAGTTTTACGCATAACCAGAAAAATACCCTGGGGCAAAGTTGAATCGTATGGTTCAATTGCAGAAAAAGTTGGAGTTCCCAGGGGTGCAAGGGCTGCTGGACAGGCGCTGGCAAACAATCCATTTCCCATTATAATTCCCTGCCACAGGGTTATAAGGTCTGACCGAACAATAGGTGGTTTTGGAGATAATATTGAATTAAAAAGAAAATTATTGAAGATTGAAGGAATTACTATAAAGTGAAATTTGTTTATTCGTCAAAATATTGTGTGGATTTAAGAGGACATATTTTCCCAACTGAAAAGTATCGGCTAATTTATGAAACCCTGAAAAAGGAAGGACTGATTGCAGACAATGAGATTTATGAACCTGAAATGCCTGAAACAGATGATTTGAAAAAAATTCTCACACCTGAATATTTTGATGACCTGATAAACTCAAGGGCTACTTTCAGAACCTTGCGTTCTGAACTGCCTGTTGAAAAAGACATTATTGAATGGCAAATGCTTGGTTGTGGTGGTTCATATCTTGCAGGAAAACTTGCCCTTGAGTCTGGTGCTTGTTTTCACATTGGCGGTGGACTGCATCATGCATTTGCAGACCATGCTGAAGGATTCTGTTATCTCAATGATGTGGTCTTTGCTGCAGTTAAATTGCTTGAACACGGAGTCAAAAAAATTACCGTGATTGATTGTGACCTGCATCAGGGCAATGGCACGGCAAAATTTTTTCAGAACGAAAAAAGAGTTTTTACATTTTCAATCCATCAGGAACAACTATATCCTGTGAAAGAAAGCTCAACTCTGGATATTGGGCTTGATTTCAATGTCGGAGATGATGCATATCTCATACAGTTAGAATTTGCAATGAAAAAAATTTTCAATGAGTTTAAGCCTGAATTTGTTATTTATCTTGCTGGTGCTGACCCATATATGTTTGATCAATTAGGAAACCTGAGATTAACGATTGAAGGGCTGATAAAAAGGGATGAAATGGTAATTACTTATGCCCATAACAGCAAACTGCCTGTGATTGTAGTCCTTGGCGGTGGATATGCCCAGGAACTTGAAGATACAGTTGAGATCCATTGTAATACAGCGAGGGTGATGTCAAAAGTCTATGGTTGATTGGATTGGGTTAGGATGCTTGGTTATTATATAATCTTGTTAGCACTTCTTAATGAAGGAGGCAGAATGATCAATCTACCAGAACCACAATTTACAAATGTATCATTAGAAGATTGTATTCAAAAAAGGCGGTCAATAAGAGAATTTGAAAAAAAGGATCTAACAATCCAGCAAATCTCAAATATTCTGTGGTCGGCACAGGGAATCACCGATTCAGTAAGAGAATTCCGCGCAGTTCCTTCAGCCGGCGCAACCTATCCATTAGAGGTTTTTGTTGCAAAGAAAGATGGATTATTTAGATACATTCCTGATGGGCACAAACTGAATAAAGAGCAGGATACGGATTTGAGAAAAGATATTGCCCGCGCCGCACTAAATCAAATGTTCATCGCTGATGCCGGGATTGTAATAATCATAACGGCAGTATATAACCGTACTGCCTGGCGTTATGGTGAAAGGGCGTATCGTTACATCAATAACGAAGTCGGACACTGTGCTCAGAATATCCATCTTGAGGCAGTTGCTTTGGGACTCGGCTCTGTGCCGATTGGCGCATTTGATGATGAAAAAATCAAAAAGATACTGAAACTCAAGGAAGAAGAACCCCTTTATATCATTCCTGTAGGATACGAGAAAGAATAAAGATAGAATAACATCAAGGGCCAGACCATCTTGCTTCTCACAGCGTAATAATCCTTATAAGTAGTAGATTGGAACAAAATATATAACAGTTTTGTTCACTTTTTTCTGTCCCCAGAAATTTTTTGTCAAAACGACAGCGGTTTCAGGTTTGAATGAATTTATGAAACTTATAAGACCTCGCGAAACTTTTTCGGTTTCAAAGTTTGAATACTTGACCTCAATTGGCAAAATGCTACCTTGTCGATGCACAACAAAATCAACTTCCGCACCAACTTTGGTACGCCAGAAATTAATCTTTTCAATACCTTGAAATATTTCGTTGAGCCTTATAAAAATTGTATTTTCGATCATTACTCCAGCATCATTACGTTTATCTAAGCCATTAAAATTTTCCACTAAACTATTCCTAAACCCCATGTCAATAAAATATATTTTTGGATTTTTAGTGAGCTCCTTCTGCCGATTTCTAAAAAAAGGTTTTGTTTCCTGGCAGACAAAAGTTTCTTTCAAGATGTTAAGATGCCGCTTTAGGTTGCGATAATCGAGACCAGTGGTTTGGCTCAAATTTTGATAGACCAAAATATTTCCAATCTGGGTTGCCAAATATTGTGACAGCATATAGAGATTCTTTTCCGTTGCCAATTCCAGTAGTGTCTTAATGTCCTTTAGAATATAGTTATTATAAATATCATCGAGGAGTTTTTTGCGCACCTTTTTGTCTTTCGTTATAACAATTGCAGGATAACCACCCCAGATAGTGAATTCTTCATACTGCTTAATCATCTCAGCAGCAAAGATATCTGCGCCTTTTCTAATCTTGAGCGAACCACTACCATATAGCCATGCCCGAACCTTTTCGCTGCGCTCTTTATAAATGCTGGCAAGTCTTTTGTCTTTCACGCTGAGGCATTCACCAAAATTAAATGGATAGAGAAAAAAGGAGAAAATTCGTCCGACCATATATTTACCAACTTTAGCTTTTATTTCGAGGGATGATGAGCCGGTGATAATTATCTTCACATTTTTCACTGTATCATAGATCAGTTTCAATTTCTGTCCACCATTGACTGCATATTGAAACTCATCAATCATTATATAGCACTTGCCCGAAAATTTTTCAGGCAGGTAAGAATTGATAAAGGCGATTGGGTCGGCTTCAAACTGCATAAGCAACCTGCGATCTTCAAAAGTAATCATTTTAATAAAATCGCCCTTGATTTTCAGGTCCTTAACTAAATGCTGCTTTAAGATTTCCAAAAAGGTTGTCTTTCCGCACTGGCGCGGTCCGACAATGGCAATGTATTCTTTTCTTTCAATAAAAGGATCAATACTCTTGATTAAATCTCTCGGATAGATCATATAAC
>JBDRWH010000147.1:0-4594 GCA_039802325.1 Caldifarciminota bacterium | reverse complement strand
CTCTTTTCATCAACAAAATTTAACCATTGAGGAATTGCCATTTTCTATCTTTTAGAGGAATTCGCTATTCTTATTTACCCGACTCACCTATTGGTTCTTTTTTCTTGATCAGGCGCACACTGTTTGAACCGCATTTTG
Organism: Caldifarciminota bacterium; assembly: GCA_039802325.1. Classification (GTDB taxonomy): domain Bacteria; phylum Hydrothermota; class Tepidihabitantia; order SM23-42; family JAOAFX01; genus JAOAFX01. The sequence continues at coordinate 4,456 of JBDRWH010000147.1, read as the reverse complement.
GGCAGGTGTGTTCTTCGATCACTCCCTTCACATAATGTAATTTAAATTCTGCTCCACACCTTAAACATCTGAAATCTGCTTCATCAGGCATAGAACCTCCAGTTCTTTGTCATATCGTCGGATAGTCCTACATTCTAATGGTCTCTGACAATAAGACTATCAGACAATCAGATCATAAGACTATTAGATTACTTCTGTTCGTTCAAAACCTTAACCGTATACTCAATCTCTTCTTTCGTCACCTTCTGCCGGTGTCTTTCTATATCAATCATCGTCTTGGCAAATCTCTGTCCTTCTGCAGCGCTTATCCACTCAAGGAACAATCTATCAGGTCTTATTTCAAGTTTTTCCAACTTATCCCATAACTTCTCAACTCTTTTCTGGGTCCAGCGATTTGCATCAATATAATGGCAATCAACAAAATGGCAACCAGAAACAACCACAATCGGTGCTCCCTTTTTGAATGCATACAAAACCCATTCTTCATCAACCCTGCCACTGCACATCGTCCTTATCAACCGGGCACTCGGTGGATATTGCAATCTTGCACCACCACAGGTATCCGCACCTGCATAAGAACACCAATTACAGGCAAAGACAATCATCTTATCCTGAGGATTTTCTTCAAGATATGCATCAATCATTGAGTAAACCTGTTCATCAGTAAAATGCCTCATCTTTATCGCACCAAATCTGCATTCTGCGCCACAGGTTCCGCAGCCTTTACACATTGCCTCAATCAACTCTATTGTTTTCTTCTTTGGTTCAACCTTTATTGCCTTGTATGGACACGCCTGTGCACATATTGTGCAGAATCTACAAATTTCATGATTGATTACAGAAGTAATCGCCTCAAGTTTTATTTTGCCTGCTGAAAGAATCGTCATTGCCCTTGATGCTGCGGCACTTGCCTGGGTTACAGAATCCTTTACATCCTTGGGTGCCTCGGCACAACCCGCAAAGAATACCCCACTTGTCGGCGCATCAACCGGCTTCAATTTGGGATGTGCTTCCATAAAGAATCCATCCGGCGTTTTAGAAAGCGTTAGCAATTTCTGGACTTCAGGCATATCCTGCCTCGGCGTCACACCGATAGACAAAACAATCATATCCAGTTCATGTTCAGCAATTCGGTTTGTTGTTGTATCCTCAACCATTATCTTTAAATTCTTTGTTATCGGATCTTCAATAATTTCACCAGGAATTCCCCGGATATACTGGACTCCTGTCTCTTTACTCCTTTTGAATAAATCTTCAAATCCTTTCCCGAATGCTCTTATGTCAATATAAAACACCTTTGCCTCAACATCGGGATAATGGTCTTTTAAAAGTAAGGTATCTTTCACCGTATTCATACAGCAGATATTACTACAATATGGTTTACCCCGCTTTTCTGAACGGGAACCCACGCACTGAATAAAACCAACGGTCTTTGGGCGCTTCTTGTCACTCGGCCTGATAAAATGTCCATCTGAGGGACCACCAGCTGATATTAATCTTTCAAATTCCATACTTGTGATCACATTAGGAAATTTTGTATAGCCATACTCTTCAAGTTCGGTCGGGTCATAGACATCCATTCCCGTGGCAACAATAACCACACCCGTATCAAACTCAATTATTTCATCTTGCATATCATAGTTTATGCATTTCTTATCACACTTCTCAGCACATTTGCCACAGGCAATAGGATTGGTTCCGAGACAGGATTTCATATCAATGAGATATGCTGAAGGAACTGCCTGGGCAAAGGGAATATAGATTGCCTTTCTTAAAGATAAACCTAATTGATATTCATCAGAAACTGCTACCGGGCAGACCTTAGCGCATTCACCGCAGGCTGTGCATTGTGTTTCATCCACATACCGTGCTTTTTTACGAACCCGAATATGGAAATTGCCGATATATCCAGCGATTGATTCTACTTCGCTATATGCCAGTAATTTGATGTTGGGATGTCGACCGACATCCATCATCTTTGGTCCAAGGATTCATATCGCACAGTCCATTGTCGGATAGGTCTTTGCCAGTTGTGCCATCAAGCCGCCTAATGATGGCTCTTTTTCAACAAGGTATACCTTTACTCCGGCATCAGCTAAATCCAGTGCTGCTTGCATGCCTGCTACACCACCGCCGATCACCAAAGCCGACTTTGTTACCGGAATTTCCCTTTCTTCCTGTGGTTCTAAATACCGTGCCCGTGCTACATAAGCCTTGACAATATCAAATGCCTTGCTGGTTGCCTTTTCTCTATCTCCCATATGAACCCAGGAGCAGTGCTCGCGAATATTTGCCATATCAACGAGATAAGGATTGAACTCAACTGAGGAAACACAATTCCTGAAAGTTGTTTCGTGCATTCTTGGTGAACAGGCAGCGACGACCACCCTGTTTAATTTTTGCTCGGTAATTGCCTTCTTTATCTCTGCTTGACCAGGTTCTGAGCACATATAGCGATTCTTTGTTGCAAAGACCACATCCTTCAAGTTCTTCGCCTTCTCCACGACTGTATCAACATCAACCGAACCCGCAATATTGGTCCCACATTCGCAGACAAAGACACCGATTCTTAAATCATCCTGTGGCATTCAAATCACCCCCTTTCTTTTAAAATAAAAATCCCAAATTCCAAATCCCAAAGACCAAACAATAAATAAATTCCAATATTTTAAACATTTGAAACTGTAATTTGGAATTTGTTTCGGATTTCGTGCTTCGAATTTAGTATTTATAGGTATAATATTCATTTTATTTTTTCTAAAACTTTATCTGCCTTTACCCGGTGGGTATGTAAACCTACCTCTTCTGGTGCTAATCCCTGGGCAAGGCCAAGCAATTGAAATAGATAGATGACCGGGATATTAAATTCCTTTCCTTTTTTCCGTGCAATCATCAGTTGTCCTAAATCAAAAGAAGAAAAACAGGTTGGACAGATGAGCCCCATACAATCAGCATCTTCGGCATCAATTGCTGAAAATATTGATTCGGTCATTTCAAGGGGCAATTCATCATCCATACAACCCTTACCACAGCAGAGCATTCGCTCTTTCTGTTCAACCGGGATTGCTCCAATTGCCTTAACAAAATCATCAAGGATTTGTGGATAGTCTGCATCATCCACATGCATAATCTGACTTGGTTTTAAGAGATGGCAACCATAATGAATTCCTACTTTCACGCCAGTCAGCATCTTTTTCACCGACCTTGCGACAGCACCCATACCAATGTCATCCCTTATCAGGACCGTGACATGTTTAATCTTTACCGTTCCTTTATATTCTTTATTGATTTTTTCAAGCCGCTGATTTACCTCTCTTTTTAATTCTTCATCTTCAGCAAGGATATACTGTGCTTCTTTAAGTGTCGATATACACCCTGAACACATTGTGATAACATCAAGCCCCGTTTCTTCAGCAACTGCAAGATTTCTTGCGGCAATGGTGAGCCATTTCATTTTATCCCGTGATTTGAAATAAATTGGGTCTGGGCAACAGGTAAATCCTTCAATATCAACAAGTTCCACACCTAAATTGGGTAGAGTCTTTCTTATTGCCAGTTCCATCTGTGGATATTTTAAGGGCATCATACAACCCCAGAAAGGGACGACCTTCATAATAGAATTATATTAAGAATTCTCATCGTTGTCAATCAATAATTTTTTGAGTTCTTCTATAGGAATCTTCTTAAGTTCAGGAAGTCCGAGTTCCTGGCGGATGCGGTTTACCGCCGATGTGATAACAACACTCACACCGGTCTTGCCGATATTTTCGGATAATTTGGTCAAATTCTCTGGAGCAGTTCCTTTTTCTACACAGATATTTTTTAAGGCAATGATTACTTCAATCGGCCTTACATCCTGTGGGCACCTCTCATAACAGGAATAACAGTTTGTGCAGAGCCAAATGACAGAACCCTTGCCGGTCAAATCTTCTTCCATGCCCAACAGTGCCTTGAGCAGAATCACCCTTGGGTTGAATTCCTTTGTAAATCTTGCTGCCGGGCAGGATGCTACACAGGCACTGCATTGATAGCAATAATTATGGTGTTTGCCACCCGGGACCCGATTTAATTTATCCCGGAAGCGAAAGTTAACCACGATTTTTTCTTTTTCCATAAAACAACCTCACTCGATTAAAATTCCAAGCACCAAATCCCAAACAATATTTACATTCAAACAAAAAATACTTAAAAACCTTTTCTTCACATGAAGAAAGTTGGATGTTAAAGTTGGGAATTTAATTATTGGAATTTGCTTGGGATTTGGAATTTGGGATTTGGGATTTAAAATCATCTATCATCCTTCCATTGCTTCCGCAACGAGATTCTCCAGACTCTTTGTCTCAATCTTTATCTCTTCCTGGCGCTGGGCTTCCGGTATTTCTTTCATCGCGCAATTGAAATGGATTTCACATTTGGGACAGGCAGTAATAAGTAAATCAGCGCCACTCTCTTTCGC
>JBDRWH010000146.1:0-4636 GCA_039802325.1 Caldifarciminota bacterium | reverse complement strand
GGGTTCCCTGTAGTGGTGCAGTTGAACCTAACCATATAATTCAGGCATTGCACCTTGGTGCAAAAGGAGTGCTGATAGGTGGCTGTTATCCTGATGCCTGCCATTATGCAAAGGGTAATTTCAGGGCAAAGGTCAGAGAACAAATACTGAAAGATACTATTGATCTTTTGGGTATATCAAGGAACCGAGTTCGCCTTGAATGGATTGGCAAAGATGAAGCAAGGAAGTTTGAAAAGATAGTTGAAGAAATGAATCAATAGCAACCCAGGAATCAGTCTTTTCTAACTCATAACATTCCATGTAATTTCTTAAGCTCTTTTCTAAACTGGTAACAAGGTGTGTTAACGCTTGCTATAATGTATTGACAATAAACAAAAAATGTTTATAATTGTAGAGTTGGAGGAATAAATGATATTATTATTTTTAATGGCTATATCTGGATTTGAATATTTGCTGGTTGATCCAATCGCAGAGAGAGTTGGTATGGGCTATGCCTTATGCGGTGATGGACATAATGTTTATTACAACACAGCAGGCTTGAATTTGAACGTGAGCACAAGTTATTCAGCTTCGTATTTAAATTATATCGCTGGAACCCATTTTGGATATATTGATTACGAAAGCAATATATTAGGGGTAGGTATTAGATATTTCTACAGCGGCAAAATAAAAAAGACTGACCCGATGGGTCAGGAACTCGGTGATTTCAGTACAAATTTCATTGACCTTTCAATTGGCAAAGGCTTTGCAATGAGTGAAGTTATGGTCGGAGTTTCTGGGAAATTAGTCTACGAACAAATTGATACATTATATGCGCTGGGAGTCGGCACAGACATAGGAGCACTATACTTTCTACCTCAAGAAAATATCCAGCTGGGAATTACCCTGAAGAATCTTGGTATAAGTGCCAAACCATTTGTCAGCGAAAAAGAACTATTTCCTTATGAAATCAATCTTGGAATTGCCCGTCGTTTTGATTCAGGCTGGTTCGGCCTGGATATAGTGCGTCCGGCTCTCATTAGTTTCGGCATAAGAGTCGGTGGAGAATATGAATTAAGCAAATTGTTTGCACTGCGTGCTTCATATAATAGTCTCTTATCTCAAGTAAAAACGGACAACGGGCTTGATTTTTTTGCAGGCATAACCCTTGGCTTTGCAGTAACAAAGGGTGTATTAAAAATTAATTATTCATATACCCCATATTTTACCCTGGGGCAAGCCCACAAGTTAACAATTAGAATAGGAGGTTAGAATGTCCCGAATAACATTTGGAATAATTCCAGCAATATTGATAATCCTTCTGTCCGTATTCTTCTATCTAAGCCCGCAGTTTATAGGACAGAAAGCAGCAAATGGCAAGGAAGCAGTGAAAGATATGATTAATAAGAGAATTGCTAATCTCGGTAACTTTATTGCCCGCGCAACATTTGTCACAGATGCAATCATTGAAAATGATGAAGCAAAACTCTCAGAGATTATCACTGCGATAAAACAGGATGAACCGGAAATTTTGGCAGTGAATTTCACAAATTCAGATAAAAAGGTTATTGCTTCTTCTGATGCAAGCCTCTTGGGAACTAATTATGCACCTGTAAATCCTGAAAATTCAAGTCGCATAATTGAAAAATCAGGCATTTATGAGGGTGCATTCAGCATAAATCTTGGTGCGAAAAGTATCGGCAACTTGTTTATCCAGATGAAACCAAGAATACCAGAGATAAAAGTTGCCACGTCATCAAATCCTGTCATCCTCATTGTTGGTATCGTAATTGCAATTATTGTTCTCATTGTTATGACTGCAATGGCTTCTGGTCTTGAATCACACCTGGTTGAGGAAATCAATCTAAGGCAGGAAGAAGTATTCCAACCTAAGATTGATGGATTGAAAAAAGAACAAACCGAAGCACAAAAGATATTGGATGAAATGAATAAGAAAATTGCTGAGGGCGAAAACAAGATTAGAAAACTGGAATCAGAATATACTGCAAAAAAGAAAGAATATGAATCAAGCCCAATCATGCAATCAGTAGAAAAACTCAGGGAGACTGAAGCAGAATTGGTAAAGCGGCTTGAGGTATTGAAGAATGAAGAAAGCCGTTTGAGTAACGAAGTTAACCTCCTTGCCCAGAAAAGAGAAGAGATTATGACTGCTCTTGATGCAGAAAAGAAAGAAGAGGCAAGACTTCGTGAAAAACTTGATTTGATAAAAAAGAAAATACTCCATCTGGAGAGCCCTGCCTAACAAGGTGGTGAAGTTACAAGCAAGCCCATTTGAATTTACCCATCAATTATGAAAAGTCAGTATGTTAATGAGTTGAAACTTGGCCAGTTGGTCAAAGAGAAATTCCTTTTGACTAAAAAGAACCTGAAAGAAAAAAAGGATGGTGGTTTTTTCACTCAGATTGAACTCAGTGACCGGACAGGCACAATTGAGGGTGTTGCCTGGGATAATGTTAGTAATGAATTGAAGAATATTCCCGCAGGCGAGTTCGTTTTTGTTACGGGAAATGTTGGCGAGTATAATGAACGACTCCAGGTCGTGGTCAATTCAATTTCAAAGATCAATGACTCTGAAATCGAAGCAGAAGATTTCCTGCCAGTGGTAGAAGAAGATGTTACAAAAGTGATAGCAGAAATAGAAGAAACCATCGACAAGGTGCAGAATCCGTTCCTGAGAGAACTTCTGGCTCAGTTTATCACAGACAAATCATTTATGGATAAATTCCGCAGGGCACCTGCAGCAAAGAAAATTCATCACGCTGGTATCGGTGGATTAGCGGTTCATACAAGGAATGTAATGAAACTTGTATCAAAAGCCTGTGAGACATTCGATTTTCTCAATGTTGATCTACTTGTTGCAGGAAGCTTTTTGCACGATATTGGGAAAATATACGAATACACCTACGAAAAAAAACTCGACCAAACAACTGCGGGAAGACTGATAGGACATATAATCTTTGGATATGAAATGGTACAAGACAGAATTTCTAAGATTAAGGACTTTCCCGAACAATTGCGTTTGAAATTACTACATTTGATTCTTTCCCATCATGGCGAGCTTGAATATGGCTCACCAACACTACCTTGTTTCCCTGAAGCCTTGTTATTACATTTCATGGACAATCTTGATTCTAAACTCGAGATTATGCGCGATTTAATTCGGCAAAATCAAGGTTCAGAAAGTGAATGGAGTGAATTTCATAAACTTCTGGGCAGGGCAATTTATCTTGGCACAGATATCTAATCCATACTCCTGATGAAAATCAAAGAGATAAAACTTTACGGATTTAAGTCATTTCAGGGTGAGACCAAATTTCTACTTAATCCTGGGATAACTGCATTTGTCGGACCAAATGGTAGTGGCAAATCAAATATCTTTGACGCTTTGAGATGGGTATTCGGTGAACAAAGCATGAAGGCGTTACGCTGTGAAAGGAACGAGGATCTAATTCATATTTCAGCCGATGGTCAGAACGACTCAAATTTTGCAGAAGTCGCAGTAACTATAAATAACGAAGATTTTTTTCCCCAATTTGGCAGTGAGTTTGAAATAAGAAGAAGGTTCTATCGTGATGGCGAGAGTGAATTTTATCTTAACCGCGTAAAGTGCAGACTCCAGGATATTCAGGCACTATTCCTGAATTCCGGTACCCTGACCTACTCGTTTCTTGAACTATCAGAGATCGAAAAGATAATCAGCGGTGATACAAAAGAAATGTTTGATGATGTTGCAGGAATTCTCAGGTACCAGGAGAGACGGGAACAGACCAATCGGCGTCTGGAACAGACCGAACAGGACTTGCTAAGACTGGAAGATGTAATAAGTGAAATGGAAAGAACAGTGCGTGCTTTGAAAAGGCAGGCAAGGCAAACGCAGTTGTACCAGGAATTAAGAGATGAATACAAGAGATTGTCGCTTATTTTTCTTAAAGGAGAATATGAAAAGACTTTGTCGGGTTTAACAAATGCTCAAAATCAGGTGAATGATCTAAATCAAAAGAAACAAACAATCTTGATAAGAATCAATAACCTTGAACAGGAAAGACAGAGACTCAAGAATGAACAATCTGTCCTCGAAGCAAAGAAGAAAGAAATCTTAGCTGAGATATACAAGTTGAACGAAGATATTGAACTGCTACAACATGAACTCGCTGAAAAAGAAAATGAAGCAAAACAATTCAGTCTGGAATTTGAAAGAAGAACTGCTTCTATTCAAGAAAAAGAGGCACATCTAAATAGTCTCAGCAATAAGATCATTGAATATGAAAGCAGACTGCGCAATGTGAATAATGAATTTGAAGAATGGAATGCAAAACTGAGCACACAAAAAGAGAAGGTAGAAGGGTTATCAAGAGAATTCATTGAACTCACAAAACAGATACAGGACAGGGAAAGAATTTTCAATGACAACCTGCAGAAAGTGCAGGTCCTTAAGAACGACCTCGCCCGTTTGGAAATAAACAAGGCTAACAAAGAATCAATTCTCGCCCGGTTAGAAAAAGAACTGGATGGAGTTAATGAAAATGCGACCAGCAGAAAAATGGAAGAAAATCAACTTGACAAAGAACTAAACACCATCATTGAAGAACAAGAAAGGCACAGTGGACAAATACTTGAAAAACAAAGGCATGTTGCA
>JBDRWH010000145.1:0-4648 GCA_039802325.1 Caldifarciminota bacterium | reverse complement strand
TCAGTATCTAATTTAATGAAATAGACGCCCGCAGGCAATTTGCGGCCGGTATCATCGTCACCAGCCCAGATGATACCTGATGCATGATTCAAGATACAGGATTCATGATTGAAAGATTTAACCACCCGTCCGGTGACATCGTAAATCTTCATACTGACTACTGGATACTGACTACTGATTAATTCTTTATTTGAATTTTGGTAATTAGGATTTGTTTGGGATTTGGTGCTTGGGATTTGGAACTTAATCACGCAGTGATTTGTGAATGGATTGGGATAGATTTCTAATTTCGGATTTCGGATTGCGGGTTGCGAATTTGAACTTTCCTGAATCTTAAATTCTGAATGAATCCTCAAAGTCAAATAGGCGGTGGTATTGTAGCTTCCATCGTTTCCTGAAAAATGAATGACCAACCCGACGAGGGTATCTACTGGATTTTCTACAACGTGCAAAGTATACGGATTTGAACTATTATCAGAAACCTGCCCAATGTCGACATCACCAAAGTTTGCAACCGAGTCAATGAGTAAGACGCTCGTTGAATATGTCCTCAAAATGCCATTTAAGTTTGCTACTACCGTATCACCCTCATTCTGGATATAGATTGTCAATTCTATTGTTTCATTTGGTTCAGGAATGCCATTGTTATTACCGCCGGCAGAGTCATTTACTGCATGATCAGTCATTACAATCCAGGGTGAATGTTGGCTTATTGGTGGTTTTGTAGTGATAAGGAGTGCCCTGCCATTTTGGACGATTGCTGCATTTGGGGCATAGTTGTTATCAAATAGATATTGGAGACCACGGGTTTCGGTTTCGTCTTCAATACCAACAGTATTTTCACCAGGATTTGAAACGGTATTGTATAAAAAAAGGATTTCGCCATCACCGGTAGGTGTCGGATAAAACTGGGGATCAAGCAAAATTACCTGAAAAGTTTCAAGTGTTGATGTATTACCATAATGAGCGCAATCTTTGTATTCAGCAATCCATCGGTGATTCGTGGTATCATCATAGTAATAAACTTCACCATTACCGGTCGGCGCAGGTCGCAAATCAAGGTCATCCCAGAAAGGCGCAAGCATTCTCTTAGGTCCGCCGATTGATGGGATTGCTGTATTACTGCCAAAACGGTGGGCTGATGTGCTCAATTCTAAAAATCCATTTGAGCATAAGCCGATTGTATTGTAACTTATCCCATAAAACGAAAAATCAAATGGCAGAGGATAAGTCACCGTATCTGCATCTTCATCTGTAATTTCGCTTACAATCAGCCCTGAGCCAGGTGGTGCAATTTCAAGCCATTCATAAATTGGCGCATTCCCGGTCAATGTATCTGTATCGTCATAAATAAAATAACCATAGGGGTCCGGTCCTACCGCACCGCTACCGCCAATCACAGAGAGTGAAAAAATATTAATGAATGTATCTGCCTGGGCATCGGTTAAGACAATTTCAAACGGGATAAGATGGCTATTGGTATGGGGCGAGACCATTAAAATAAGAGGATTCAATCCGATTCGCTGGCTATCAGGTGTAATATCTCCATAAAATGAAATGCTGTCGCATATAATTACAGAACTATCCGATGTTCTCAATTTTGCTTTGACATCAAGGGCAGATGCAGAACCGACATTTTTAATATCTGACCAGAGAAGAATTGTCTCTCCAGCATTTATTAATCCGTTCCCATTTCCCAGAGAATCATTAATGATACTATTTAGATAATTCAGATAAACACTTCCGGTAATCACCTGGATTATACCTTCATAAGGATATAGATTCTTTCCTGTCACCGTGATATCCATATTTCCGGGCTGGAATGCATTGATAATAAAAGATATTGTGCCACTGGCATCGGTGTATCCGGTTTGATAGATCAAAGTATCAAGAACAATACATATACAGGCAGACTCTACCGGTACACCCTGATGATAGACTGCAACATCGAGGGTTTCCTCTATACCGACCTGTAAAACAGAATCATATGTAACAGTTAAAGATCGAGGTTTACCAGTCCATATCAACATTGCCGGGTCACCAAGTGTTGTGAATCCGCGATATTCTTCCTGGTTTCCGTACATTTGATATACCATTTTTCGACCATTTTCACAAGCCTCTCCAAATCTTGTTTTTCTTTCGTTGAAAAGGGCATCAAAGAATCCTTTGCAAACTGCACTCCTTAAATTCGCCCCATGGGTAACAATCGTTGTAGTGGCAAAATATCCTGCCCCACCACGGGGTGAGGTCGGTGTTCCAGTGAGTAACCATTTTTCAGCAGTAGCTGGAGATGAACCAGTGCCGATTGTCTGGCAGGTGATTGAGAGCACGATAGGTAATTTTGAGCCATTCTGGGTTTGGTCAGGCTCTACCCCAAATGGGCTCCACCAGTTACCTACACCCTGGCCCCTGTATAATACAAATCCCCTTCCCTGATTTACTCTGTTAATTACATCGCTTGAACTGTTTCCTTGAGTACGGGAAAGCGTATCTATAATATCAAATTCATTTTGTGACATTAGTCGCTTTGCATGTCTTATGTCGCTCCAGTAGATTGAGTCGCTGTATTGGTCATAATCTTCACGAACAATCAAACAGGCATTTATGAGCCAGTCGCTTGTGGTATCGGGATGGCATTCATATAAAAGCAATTTATTTACGACGGTCTGAGCTTCGGTTGTATTATGAACTGTAAGTCTTCCCGATAAAATTTCATTATATATATCGGTGTTCATATTCGTATAATTGTTGTCGCTATAAGGTGAACTCATTGACCAGGGTATATAATTTGGCGCACCAACAATCAGCAAAAACTCTGGTCTTATTTGCCAGGTGTTATAGGCATTTACAATATAGTTTTTGATTGCAGTAGAATTCTGGGCAAGTTCTGAAGGCACTCTGACAATCTTTGTACGCAGTCCCATTTTATGTTTCCACTGGGCATACGGTAGGATTGCACCATAAAAATCATCATGGGTGATTATTAAATATTTTGCACCAATTTCTTGGGAAAACCCAAGTAATGTCAATGCGGTGAATAGCAAGAAAATTATTTTTTTCATTTTTCTCCTAATCTATAAGAATTACTTGCTCCATTGCTGCGTGGTTGCCAGATTCAAATTCTATTAAATAGACACCTGCGGGTAGATTGCGACCAAAATCATCATCACCAGACCAGATAATACCTGATGCATGATTCAAGATACAGGATTCAGGATTAAAGGATTTTACAACACGACCCGAGACGTCGTAGATCTTTAGAGTAGAGAGTAGAGAGTAGCAAGTAGCGAGATTCTCGTTTGGGATTTGGAATTTAATCACGCAGTGATTCCTGAATGGATTTGGATAGACTTCTAACTTCTTACTTTCCACTTTTGACTTATTAACTTCTCTTATTCCTGTACCGGCATTCCAGGTATTCCCGCCATCAGTTGTGTATAAGATTATTCCTTGACCACATGCAATTCCATGATGCGTGTCTGAAAAATCAACATCAAACAGAGTTGTGGTCGCTGGACTATTCTGAAATACCCAGGTATTTCCACCATCAGTGGTGTGGATTATTGTTCCAAATCTTCCAACTGCCCAGCCATTCAAGTCATCGACAAAGTCAAGTGCTCGGAGATAATATGAATTTGCGGGCGCTTGAATGGAATTCCAAGAATTTCCACCATTGGATGTCTTCCATATAAGTGGAGAATAATCTTGTTCGTTTCCACCTACAACGATACCTTCAAGGTGATTGAAAAAATGGACATCAAAGAAGTCTTCATAAATAGGGCTAAAATACAGGGAATCCCAGTTAAAACCACCATCGGTTGTATGGATAATTTTGCCCTGGGCTACATCGAGACTATCAGGCCAGCCTGCGACGACCCAGCCTTCATACGCATTTGCAAAAGATAGTCCATAAAATTCTGCCTGGGCATAGGGTGTGAATATCTGCTCCCAGTATGCACCACCATCTGTTGTTTTACCCACAACACCATCCCCACACACTGTCCAGCCCAATGTATCATCAATAAATTCTATCCTTGTAGCATATTTTGCCAGCCCCTGCGCCTGATGGATCCAGGTCTGCCCACCATTATCAGTATGCGTAATTTCCCCAAGGATACCACATGTCCAGGCTTTCAGATTGTCTGTGCAGGTAATATCAAAGAATTTTCTTGCTGCAGCAGTATTTGTCTGTTCAAACCAGTGCGCACCGCCGTCAGTTGTTTTTAAGACAATGACGGAATCAAGTGTAACAATCCAGCCTGTCTGATTATCAGATGCAAGACAACACCCATGAAAATTTTGATAAGCAAATAATACACTCCAAAGACCCAAAATTAGTGTAGCGTACTTAATTATCATAGACTCTCCTTTCATTTGTATTCTTTGTCAGGGCAAAAATGGACGCTACAATTAAAAATCTCATTTTATTAGAATGACCTTCTGAATTTCTTTATATTCATTTTCTCTAAATTCAATAAAATAGATGCCCGCAGGCAATTTGCGGCCGGTATCATCATCGCCAAACCAGGTGATCCTGGATTCATGATTCAGGATACAGGATTCAAGATCAAAAGATTTAACAACCCGTCCGGTGATATCGTAAATCTTCATACTGGCTACCGGATACTGACTACTGACTACTCCAGAA
>JBDRWH010000144.1:0-4676 GCA_039802325.1 Caldifarciminota bacterium | reverse complement strand
AAAAAGGGGGCGGCATTTCCGCCCCCTTTTTTTCCAAAAATTCTCTTTAACCTACAGCCTTTGCCTTTTCAATTTCAAAATCAATAAAATCACAATGGTGAATCAAAATTGCTTCTAATGAACGATCCACCTTCTCCCCTTCTTCTGAATGGGCAGCAACAATATGAGCAATCTCCAAAGGCAAGCCAGCCTCAAGAACAAGATGATAACCTGATACCGGATGGCGCACAAGTTCTCCATAACGACTTTTTATAAATTTGCCATTCTTGAATTCATATTCAAGTAATTTTCCAACATCATGCACAAGTGCACCTGTAACAACGATATCATAATCCAAATCCTGACGCACTTTTGCCATTGCCATTGCCATCTTCGTAACCGAGCGGGTATGTTCTACAAGGTTCTTCTTTGTTGATATCAAAAGAGTAAATGGAATATTTTCAATATCCTTCCAGTTTCCTTTCTTGATTGCCAATAACCAGGCTTTGATAACACCATTTCTTAATTCTTTGCTCTTTATCTCTTCTATTTCTGGAAATATTTTCTTGATATGATTATCATCCATATAATGCTCTCATGCGCTTGATTTTAAATATTTCAACAATCCCCCTGCGTTGATAATATCCTTTTCAAGTTCTGAAATCGGTTCGGCTTTATATACCTTACCCTGAGTGATATTCTTAATCTCTCCGGTTCCAACATTTACCTCAAGAATATCACCATCGCCTATCTCATTTGCCTCTTTCAATTCAAGAGTCGGCAGCGCAGTATTTACACAGTTGCGGTGAAATATCCTCGCAAAAGACTGAGCAATGACCACTGATACACCAGCACCTTTGATTGCAATTGCTGCGTGTTCCCTTGAAGAACCACATCCAAAGTTCTTGCCTGCTACGATTATGTCTCCTGGTTTGACATTCTTCAAGAAATCCTCTCCCCTGTCTGTCCCTTCCATTGCGTGTTTTGCCATTTCTGATTTGTCCGTCAACGGAAGATACTTCCCAGGATATATTTGATCAGTATCAATATCATCACCGAAGAGCCAGACCCTTCCCATTTTTTCTCCTTATAAAGGTGTTGGCGAAGTTATTTCGCCTTTCACTGCACTCGCAGCTGCGGTTGCAGGTGAGGCGAGATACACCTCAGCACCCTTACCTAATTTACCTACAAAATTGCGATTGGAAGTTGAAATCATCACTTCACCTGGGGCAAGAATGCCTGGATGCCCGGTTGTACAAAGCGAGCAACCAGGGTTAACTACAACTGCCCCACTTTGCAAGAAGATTTTGTATAAACCTGACCTCTCTGCTTCAAGTGCCACTTCCATTGTTGCCGGAACAATTATCAACCTTACACCATTATTTACCTTCTTGCCTTCCAAGATCCTTGCAGCAATCTTCAGATCCTCAAACCTGCCATTGGTGCACGAACCAATAAAGACCTGGTCAATCCTTTTGCCTGCCAGTTCAGAAACGTTCTTCACATTATCCGGAGAATGAGGACAGGCAATCTGGGGTCTGAGATTGGTAATATCAAATTCATAGACCTTTTCATACTCGGCCTCATCAGCTTTTATCGGTTCAATATCATTAACATTATGCGCCCTTAAGAACTCGTAAACGGCTTCATCAGGCTCAACAAACCCAATATCACCAGACATTTCAGTTACCATACTTGTCAGGGTAATGCGTTCACTAAAACTCATCATAATGATTGCGTCGCCATAGAATTCTATTGCCCGGTTCAGTGCTCCGCTTGTAGTAATGTTTTTCAACAGGTACAGTGCAACATCCTTGGCAGTTACAGGATATTTCAATATGCCGTTAACTATAATCTTAAGAGTTCTTGGTACTTTGAACCAGAGTTTTCCTTTGTACATAGCACCAGCGATATCGGTTGTGCCCATACCAAATCCTGCAGCACCCACTGCGCCCAACAGATTCATATGGCTATCAGTTCCAACGATTATATTCCATGGTTTTATTAATCCGCTTTCTAATAGAATATGCTGTCCCACACCACTGTTCATGTCAAATAACCTTATCCCTCTTTCTTGAGCAAATTCCCTCAAGATTTGCTGATTTCTTGCAACCTTCTCGTCCCTGGGTGGTATATGCAAATCAAATGTAATAGCAATTTTCTTGCTATCAAATACTTGTGCATCGCCAAAATTATCTTTGAACTCCTGAACCACATTCGGACCACCAAAATCACGCATTGCAACAAGGTCAATATCTGCCCATACATAATCATCAGGTTTGACTCTTTTACCTGATGCCCTTGAGAAAATTTTTTCAATGATTGTCATATCTTTTCAGCAATCGCTCTTGCCATATCAAGGGTCGTAGCATTGCCACCCATATCATAGGTCTTGACCTTGCCATCTTTAATCACAGCGGCAACACCATTTTCAATCCTGCTGGCAAGTTCACCTTCCCCGAGCCATTCAAGCATCATTTTTGCGGCAAGAACCGTGGCGATGGGATTGACCTTATACAATCCTGCATATTTCGGGGCTGAACCATGGGTGGGCTCAAACACTGCAAGTTTTTCACCAATATTTCCAGAACAACCAAACCCTAACCCTCCAACCATTTGAGCGCATAAATCCGATACAATATCGCCGTAAAGATTGGGTGCTACAAGCACATCATAATTGTAAGGATTCTTTAGCAGCCACATCATAATCGCATCAACATTTGCTTCATCAAACTGGATCTCAGGATAACTCTTCGCTACTTCCCTCGCAGTCTCAAGGAACAGCCCGTCAGTTGCACGGACTACATTTGCTTTATGGATAATTGTAACTTTTTTTCTCTTATGTTTTTTTGCATATTCAAATGCAGCACGAATAATTTTTTCAGAACCCCTGCGGGTATTCACTTTGCAGGAGATTGCAATATCCCTTAAGTCTAAATTTTTGAAAGGTTCAAAATTTTTTGAAATATTTCCGATCAATCTTGATAATTCTTCTGGAACAGGATAGAACTCAACACCGGAATATAAATCTTCAGTATTTTCCCGAAAGACAACAAGATCAATATCCTCTCTGTAGTTTAAAGAATTTCCCGCATATGCTTTGCAGGGTCTCAAACATATATAGAGATCAAATAACTGTCGCATTCTAACGATTGGTGAACGATATACAAGACCCTTACCTCTCAATTCCTGTGAGAGTTCGGCTTCCGCTTGTTTAATCGGTTTTGAAGTGATCGCCCCGAACATTGCAGCATCAACACTTTTCAGTAGTCCAATAGTCCGCTCTGGCAACGGCTCGCCTTCTTTGCACCAGAATTCCCAGCCAATATCACCATGTATATATTCTGCATCTAACCTTAATCTATCAAGAACAATTTTTGCTGCATCCAAAACATCCTTGCCAATTCCATCCCCTGGTAACCAGGCAATCCGGTACTTTGCCATTAAATCTCCTTTCACAATATTTTTTTTATGAAGACAATGCGAAAACCGATAATATTCTACCCAAAAAAAAAGACAAGTCAATAATAATTTGGCAGGTCGGTCTTCAAATGTTATTCAGCCCTCTACTGATTCTTGACTTACCAGAAATTTTGAATATCATTATTCACAAAAAGGGGGTAGAATGGAAAAAAAGTTCACAGCACTTAGAATAGTCTCAGTTATTTTTAAGGTGCTTGCCTGGATTGTTGCAGTATTTACAGTGATAGGTTTTATTGTGATGCTTGTTGGTGGCGCTGCAATGAGCAGTATGATGGGCAGGGGTTATGGTGGTTATGGAGGCTATGGTGGGTTAGGTTCCCTCGGTGCATTAGGTGGTGTCGGCATGGCATTCTTTATTTTGATCTATGGTGCCCTTGCCTTTGTTAGTCTTCTTGCTGCAGCAGAAATGATTCTCGTAATTCTGGCAATTGAAGAAAATACCCGGGGACTGAAACCACCCCAAACAGGTAACTAATACACAAATAGTAGTATCATGGGGCAGATCTTCTCTGCCCCTTTTTTTATTTTGTAAATAAGAAATGACAGGCGAGTGTAAAAAGTAGCATTGTCATTGTTAACCGCAAATAAGTAAATGCTGCAAGACCCAGAAAAGCCTTTTGCGGAAAAAACAAGCGCGCAACAATAGCAAGCACCATTGTAATGATGCTTATTATAAATGCAACATATTTAAGGTTTTTCATGGCAACCCCCTCTTTCAACTGTAATTATAAATACAGTTTCTGAAATGTCAAGCCCTGATAGAATCAAGATTTCGCTTAAAATGAAATTTCAACGGGCGATTATGAATTTCTCAATCTTCTTATCTGTCCCTGAATTTCCTTCTGCTGATATATGAACAAGATATACACCGTTACTCAGCTCGTCTCCTGACTCATCCCTTCCATCCCAGAATCTTTGATTATATCCCGCATTACAGGAAACATCAGAAATCACCCTTACCAGACGACCAGCAATCGTATAAATCTTTATCGTCACTTTTGCACTCTGAGAGAGTGTAAATGTAATCCAGACCCCATCGTACTTCTTAACAGGATTCGGATAAACAAGTGCGTTTTCTATTGAAATTCCCTCAAAGATATTGGCATTAACAACAATCTTCTCAACAGTCTGATTGAAAATATTGTCGCTCACATATACAGTAATGGACTCCACAGGATTTTCTATGGTTATATCAGTTCTGAATTCACCCTGAG
>JBDRWH010000143.1:0-4694 GCA_039802325.1 Caldifarciminota bacterium | reverse complement strand
CAAGGTTTGATTGAAAAATAGTGTACCCCCTTGTTTAACCATCGGTTCAAATTTCAACAAAGACGGTTCATTCATAGCAATCACAACACTCGGATTTGTTACCACCGGTGAAGCAATTTTTTGATCAGAAACTACAACCGAGCAGTTTGCCGTACCACCACGCATTTCTGCACCGTAGGATGGGAAAAATGTAACATTCAAATTTTCTAATAATCCAGCATAGGCAAGGATGATCCCCGAAGAAACAACACCCTGACCGCCAAAACCAGCAATAATGATTTCCGTTGTCATTTTGCCTCCTTTGCCCGATTACGAAATTCGCCAATTGGATAGTATTTTGCCATCACCTCAGCAATCCACTTCTTTGCCTGAACCGGGCTCACACCCCAGCCGGTTGGACACATTGAAAGAATTTCAATCAACGAAAACCCTTTGTTATCAAGTTGATACTGAAACGCGGTTTTAATCGCCTTTTTTGTCTTAATAATGTTTTTTGGTGTATCAACCGCAACCCGTTCAATGTAATATGGTCCGTCCAGACCATTAAGTAGTTCACAGACCTTTATCGGGTAACCCTGTTTTACAACATCCCGACCTTTTACCGAAGTTGTTGACCTCATACCCGGCAAGGTGGTTGGCGCAAGTTGACCTCCGGTCATACCATAGATTGCATTGTTGATAAAGATTATTGTGATATTCTCATTCCTGGCTGCACTATGAACGGTCTCAGCAGTACCAATGGCAGCAAGATCACCATCACCCTGATATGAAAAGACAAAACATTCAGGTCTTGCCCTCTTTATGCCGGTGGCAACTGCCGGTGCCCTTCCATGGGGAACCTGAATCATATCACAATTGAAATACTCATCAGCAAACACTGAACAACCAACCGGTGCAATCCCCACTGCTTTTTCGCGGATGTTCATTTCCGCAAGCAACTCACCAATCATGCGATGGACAATGCCATGGCCACAACCCGGACAATATCTCTGTTTAATGTCGGTCAATCCTGCAGGTCTTCCAAAAATCATTTTCATTTCCTACCCCTTATTTCAAGAATTTTATCAAAAACCTCCTGGGCATTTGGCAAACCACCGCCCGGATGTCCTATAAAATCTACCTTTGAACGACCTTCAATAGCAAGTCTCACATCATCAATCATCTGACCAAGACTCATTTCAACAACCAGGAAATTCTCTACTCTTTTTGATAGATCGCTGATTATATCATTCGGAAATGGCCAGAGTGTGATTGGCCTTAATAACCCAACTCTTATCTTGTTTTCCCGTGCTATTCTCAAACCTGCTTCAGATACCCTTGCCGAAGTGCCATAAGCAACAATGATTATTTCTGCATCTTCGCAGTTTATTGCCTCATATCTTTGTTCATTTTTGATTATCTTCTGATATTTTTCCCATCGGCGCCAATTCCACTCCTCAAGTTTGCCAGGCCTCAGGTCATAAGAACGAATCACCCTTCTTTCCCTGCCCTTGCAACCAGTAAGGTGCCAATCTTTTTCAGGCAAATTTTTAGGATCAACTGGTTCACCTTTCAGTTCTACAGGTTCCATAATCTGCCCGAGCAATCCATCAGCAAGAATCAATGCTGGATTGCGGTATTTTTCTGCAAGCTCAAAGCCAAGTCTTGGAAACTCAAAAAGTTCCTGGGCAGAATTGGGGGCAAGCACGATTGTATGATAATCGCCATGACCACCACTCTTTACTGACTGAAAGTAATCTGACTGAGCAGGTGCAATGTTGCCAAGACCTGGCCCACCACGAACAATATTTGCTACCAGTACCGGTACATCCGCACCCGTAATATATGAAAGTCCTTCCTGCATTAAACTTATGCCTGGTGAAGATGAAGAAGTCATTGCCCGTGCACCAGTTGATGCAGCACCGAATAACATATTAATCGCTGCCAGCTCGCTTTCAGTCTGTAGAAACACACCGCCAACTTCATTCATTCTTATAGACATATATTCGGGCACTTCATTCTGCGGTGTAATCGGGTATCCAGCAAAAAATCTGCAACCTGCATGGATTACCCCTTCAACCAGGGCATGATTTCCGTACATCAATTGTTTTTCAGCCATTTTGTTCTCCTGATTTTGTGATATCCTGAAACTCTGATAGTCTTCATTTATAAACTTCTATTGCTGGTTCAGGACAGGTCATATAACAATAGCCACAGCCAATGCATTTGGACATATCAGTAACTTCTGCAGGATGGTAACCACTTGAATTAATACGGTCTGGAGCAAGCCTTAAAATCTTCACAGGACAGATATCATCACAGCACAAACCACAACCTTTGCAAACTTCTTCCAAGATTTTAATCTCAGGCATCAAACCTCCTTTAGATCTGCGATTAATCAAAAACCTTCTTGATCTTTTGCATTTCCATTGACTTTTATTGGAAATGTCAGCACAAAAACTATCATAGGGGAATAGAATAAAAAAATTCCCATAATAAACTATTCCTGGAAAAAAATCGTATATTGCCACTTCTATTTCTATGTCTATATTATATGGAAAAATCACCTGAAGTCAAGGACTTAAACCGGTGATTCCTCTCCACTTTTCCTCCCTTCAATGGGGGAGGCATAAGGTGGGGTGGAAAATCCGCTATCCTTTCAAATATTGCGAATTTAAGTCTCAAAAAAGCAGAAAGGACTCAACTTAAACTAGTGGTGGTCGTTAAATAGTTTCTTAGTTGGATGGTTATACGATAGTTAATCAGAATAGTATTTGGCTGTAATACTATGTAACCATTTCTCTTCCAATTTTTCATTGTAATTTCTAACAATACTGCCTGCATTTGAGATTGAACCAAAGTAAAATCTATTAAACAAGAAACTGAATACCAAGCCCGCATCAACATATTTTTTATTCTTAATAGAATTATATAGAAGGAAACCGCTCAATGAGGTCAGGATAAAATCCTGCAATCCCTGTTTTATGTTACCCGCATAAATCTCTCCAGAGCCAGGCAGAATTGCTGATAATAACATTGCTTTGGTTATTGATTTTTCAGGTCTCTTGATAAGTTTTTCTACCTCTCTAACAATTTCTTCATCCACATTTTGGAATTCACGCAAGGCATTGATATACTGATGGTTGTAAAGGTAAGAAAAACCTAATAATCTGTATTCCTGTGTTGGTCTAAGAATTTCAATCGCCATGCCATAAATCCCATTTTTTATCAACACCCTACTTAACATTAATCTCGATTCATTCCCAATCTCAGGAAAGTCTTTCATAAATCTATCGGTCTCTTCATACCCTTTATAAAAATCCTGATTGACACAGGCAATAGTATAGTGTAGACGCAGTCTGAAATCCTTCCGCGTTGTTGAATCAAAAAAGAATAGCCTTTTATATTCAACCACTGCCAAATCATAAACGTTGTGTGAAAACAAAGATTCAGCAAGGGCAAATTGGCAGAAAATCAAAAATATCATTGATTATTGTTGAAAATCATCTCGCGATATTTTGCATTTTCATAATAATTGTAGTTGTGCACTGAGTTGATTCCACCATAGATATTTCCTGCGTAAAAAACAAGACTGACACCAAGGGCGACATAAAATTCTGTGTTTTCGTCTTCGTGATAGTAGTAATATGCAACAAGTGACCCCGTAGCAATGACCAGCATTGAATAGATACCATCACCAACCCTTCCGCAGTAAAAATGTCCGCCTCCAGGGAATAATGACAATAATCCACCCAGCAAAGGGCTTTTGTGCCGTGGCTGGGGGATTGGTAAATCAATAAATTCCTTTGCCTTAGAAAAATTGAATTCTCCAGCATAGCTCAAGCCAATCAAACGCCTTGACTCCGGGGTATCTATCCTGTTTTTGAGCAAATCACGGACTATTGAATAATCGCCCTTAAGTAAATAAACTGAAGACCTCGCATAAACCGCTTTGGTGGTATCTGTAAAGAATTTTGTTGCCAAGATCGCCTCATCATATCTCTTCAATCTCATTAAACAATCAACAATTTTTTCATTTACTTCCTGTATGCCCCTGTCACCAAGGAATAGATATCTGCGGTATTCATTCAATGCAGAACTAAAATCACCCTCAAGATATAAGTGATCAGCAAATTTTAGTATCTGATCCGGACTGAACATTTCGGTCTGCAAGAAGATAAAGATTATAATCATTCCATTATTCCATTCAATATATCAGATGGCCTTCTAATTGGCGAAAAAATATAGTTATTCTCCACCGGGTCATAAATTTTTCCGTGTTTAATACCTGAGTAATATGTATCATAATAATTTATTGCATTTGGATTACAGCGCATTAAACGGTCTGATGCCATCAGTGTTCCCCATAACACACCATACTCTTCAATCGCTTCTCCAGCAAAATGCGAACAGGAAGGGTAAAAATTGCATATATCACCCTGGGCTGGTGAAATTACTTTTTGATATAATTTGATCGTTGTATTGAAAACTATTTTTATGGGATTTGTCTGTTTCGGATATTGATTGAAAATCACAAAAACTATAATAAAACTCATCTTCTTATTATATAAAAATTCTCTGGCAATGCAAGCCTTGACTTCATACCCGATATTACTATAATTTTCGGTGAAGAAATTGTTAATAGTATTCATTTTGTTGCTTCAGTCCTGTTTCAATACTGAAAAGGTTACCGAAGTGATTGATGGCGATACATT
>JBDRWH010000142.1:0-4775 GCA_039802325.1 Caldifarciminota bacterium | reverse complement strand
TATTATACAAACACCGTGTCCATGATGGTGAGCCAATAATCTTTTACATTGATGTGCGCACGCCAGGCAAGGGTTTTGAAGAATTCTACAATCGTGCTACTGATGAGGGAGCAATATATATCAGGGGTAAGGTTTCAAAGGTCTATCCTGAAAATGGCAAACTAATTGTGCTTGGCGCTGATACGCTCGTTGGAAAGAAAGTTGAAGTAGAAGCAGATCTGGTTGTTCTGGCAATGGGGATGGTGCCGACGAGAAACAACGAAGAATTCGTTCGCAAACTCAAGATTCAATGTGACGCCAATGCATTCTTGACTGAGGCACATCCAAAGTTGAGACCGGTTGAAACGAATACGCTTGGTATTTACATTGCAGGCGCAGCGCATGGACCAAAGGATATTCCTGAGACCGTTGCCCAGTCATCCGGTGCAGCAAGCAAGGCAATCGGCATTCTTTCACAACCGAAGATTACATTCGAACCGTTGATTGCGTATGTTGATGAAAATCTTTGTTCTGGATGCAGTGTTTGTATTGGTGTGTGTCCATTTGGAGCCAGAGAGAAAGATAAAGAAAAGAATATTGCGAAAGTCATAGATGCTCTTTGCCAGGGTTGTGGTGCCTGTTGTGCTGCGTGTCCGAGTGGCGCATCCCAACTCAAGAATCTCAAAGACAAAACAGTTATGGAAATGGTGGTTGCCGCAATAGAGAGGTAATTATGAAATTCTGGCGCAGACCTCTTGATGCAGATAAGATAAAAGTCCCTCAGGGTGAGATTCATATAATCAAAGACCGTTGTAAAGGCTGTGGATTCTGTGTTGAATTTTGCCCTAAAAAGGTCCTGGAATTGTCAAAGGAATTTAATATTAAGGGTTATCATCCACCCTATGTTAAGAATCCCGATGAGTGTAGAGAATGCCATCTATGCGAAATCATCTGTCCTGAGTTTGCAATCTATGTCACCCTGGGTAAAGAAAGGACGGTTGCTGAATTACTTGAGGAGAGGGAAAGTCAATAAATTAACAAGGTTTTAATAAAGTGAGGGTGTTAACCCTCAAAAATTTAAAGGAGGTCTATGAAAGCAGACCCAAAAGGTGTATTGACCGGCGCTCATTATCTTGATGGAGATTATGCAGCAGCGGAAGGAGCACTTGCTGCAGGTTGTAGATTTTTTGCTGGCTATCCAATAACTCCCTCAACAGAAGTGGCAGAAAGGATTGCTGCGAGATTCCCTGAGGTTGGTGGTATATTTATCCAAATGGAAGACGAAATTGCCTCTTCTATTGCAATTCTTGGTGCTGTTTGGGGTGGCAAGAAGGCTATGACGGTGACGAGTGGCCCAGGATTTTCACTTATGCAGGAGCATATCGGCCTTGCGACGATGTTAGAAACGCCCTGCGTTTTTGTAAATGTCCAGCGTGGTGGTCCTTCAACTGGCTTACCTACCCAAACTGGGCAGGCAGATATGATGCAGGTAAGATGGGGTTCACATGGTGATTATGAGATAATTGCACTCTCACCAAATTCACCGCAGGAAACATTTGATCTTACGATTGATTGTTTTAACCTATCCGAGCAGTATCGTGTACCGGTTTTTTTGATGATGGATGAGTGTGTTGGGCATATGACTGAGAAAGTTGTTATTCCAAAACCCGAGGATATTGAGCTTGTCGAGCGGAGGTATTATAATGGGCCAAAAGAATCATACTTTCCATTCAAACCGGATGAAGATTTAATTCCAAGAATGGTTAAAGCCGGTGATGGCTATAGATTTCATATTACCGGTTTGACCCATGATGAGCGCGGTTATCCAGTGATGAACTGGCAGACACAGGAAAAACTTGTGCACAGATTGGTTGATAAGATTCGCAAGAATGCGGACAAAATTATTCATGTTGAAGAAGATGGAACTGATAGTGCCGATGTAGTAATTGTCTCTTATGGAATATCAAGTCGGGTTGCTTATAAGGCGATTGCCGAGGCACGCAGACAGGGCATAAAAGTAGGATTTCTAAGATTGATTGTAGTCTGGCCATTTCCAGAAAAGAAAATCTTTGAACTTGCGGGCAAAGTAAAAACATTGATTACAGTTGAAATCAACTATGGACAGATTGCCCTTGAGGTAGAACGATGTGCAAAAGGTAGGTGCAAGACATTACTTGTTTCCCATGGTGGTGGCTGGGTTCACAATCCTGATGATATTTTAGCAGCGATAAAGGATGGTCTAAAATGAACGAAATCGAAATTAATACCCAGACTTCTGCCCATGAAAGTAGTGGTCATCCAAAAGAAACTTTACTCAGGATGGAACGAATGCCACACATCTGGTGTCCGAGCTGTGGTATAGGACCGGCATTGAGCGCATTTCTCATTTCTCTTGAGGCATCTAATCTTGATCTCAATAAGGTTGCCATTGTTTCGGGCATCGGCTGTACTGGCAGAGTTGCCGGTTATATCAAACTTGATTCTTTCCATACCACCCACGGCCGTGCAATTCCTTTTGCTACGGGTCTGAAGCTTGCTAATCCTCAATTGAAGGTTGTAGTAATTTCGGGTGATGGTGACCTGGTAGCAATCGGTGGCAACCACTTAATCCATGCGGCAAGAAAGAATATGGATATTACGGTTATTTGCGTTAACAATTTTATCTACGGTATGACTGGTGGGCAGGTTGCCGCAACGACACCAGAAACCGCAATCTGTTCAACAAGCCCTTATGGCAATTTTGATACTCCATTCAATCTGCCTCATCTGATGGACACCTGTGGTGCGGTTTATGTTGCACGCTACACCGCACTTGATATAAGGAGACTTTCCAATGCCATTCTTGAGGCATTCAATAAGAAGGGATTTTCTTTTATTGAGGTGATTGCGCCCTGTGCTACATTATACGCTCGCTTAAATCGGCTTGGCACCGGACTTGATATCTTAAAATATTATCATGACAATAGTATAATAAAGCACAATGCAGACCCAAGGGAACTTGAGATAAAATTTCAGGGACCAATAATCGTTGGTAAATTCGTTGACCGTGAAAGACCCACATTCATTGATGCAATGAACCAAAGATTCAAGACCGTGCTCGGCGACAAATACCAGTTATATGGAATGACTGATGAGTGTATACCTGAATCAGTTGCTGAAGGAGGCTAATTGAATGAATGAGTTCGTTTATGAAACAGGCATATAGATGTGATATGAGGAGGTCAAATGAAAACAACAATTGAAATTCGTTTTTCTGGTTATGGCGGACAAGGTGTAATAAAAAGCGGATATATTGTGGGCAAGGCTGCATCAATATTTGATAATAAGCATGCCACAATGACCCAATCGTTCGGTCCTGAGGCAAGGGGTAGTGCGTGTAGTGCTCAGCTATTGGTCAGTGAAGATAGAATTTTATATCCCTATTTGACAAAGCCAACAATTCTTGTCTCAATGTCAAGAGAAGCCTATGAAAAGTTTGAACCTGAACTTGATGAAAATGGTATTCTAATAGTAGACGAAGATCTTGTTAAACCAAAGCCTCCAAGGGGAAACATAAAATTGTTTTCGGTTCCTGCAACAAGAATTGCTGAGCAACTTGGGAATAGAATTGTTGCCAATATTGTGATGTTAGGATTCTTTACTGCAGTCACAAATGTCGTGAGTTATCAGGCAATGAAGGATGCAATCCCGGGCTCAGTTCCGGAAAAGGCAGTCCCCCTGAATCTGAAGGCGTTTGAAGAAGGGTACAGATACGGTAGGCAGTTATTGGAAAAACCTTAAAAAAACCTAAAAAATGGATAAATCAGATTGTATCGTCAGTTTTTCATTTTCGATCTTTGATTCATCTTCTGATTTCTTTTTTCTGGCTTCTATTTCTCTTACTTCTTACTTCTTACTTTCTCCTTCCAACTTATTCGCCCAGACTCCGGAGTGGGTGTATCAGTATGTGAATCCGAATTTTTCAGAAGTTCCTTATGCGATTACGGTGGATAGTTTTGGTAATAGTTATACTACTGGATATGTAGGTTTAGGTAATAACGGCGGTGTGGGAATTATTAAGTTGGATAATCAGGGTAATGAAAAGTGGTTTTATTGGAATGATTTGGGTACTGCGATAATTGGGCGTAGTATAAAGGTTTATAATGATAAAGTTTATGTTGGTGGGTATATGGATTCTTTGGGTTATGAGCGGATTGTTGTGATATCTATTGATACTTTAGGGAATGAGCGATGGATTTATAAGGATACATTGTATAACAGTGAGGGATATGCAATAATGATTAGTCAATCCCACCATATTTATGTGGCGGGGATAAAGTATCCGTCGCCGCCGGATTGGGTGGTATTAAAATTAGATTCATTAGGTAATTTGTGCTGGCGTTATGTTTATGATGGTCCGGCGGGTAGTTATGATGAGGCGTCAAGTATTGTGATTGATGGGAATGAAAATATTTATGTTGGGGGATATTCAACGGGTTTAGGCACCAATACTGATTTTACAATAATCAAACTTGATTCAGCGGGTCAGGAGCAGTGGGTCTATCGTTATGATGGACCGGCGAGTTATCGGGATGAATTAAAAGCACTCACCATTGATTCTTCAGGGAGTGTTTATGGAGCAGGTGGTTCATGGAGTGGTATAGGGAGTTGGGATTTTTTGGTAGTGAAGTTGGATTCTAATGGTAATGAGCAATGGGTCTATCGTTATGATGGATATGCCCATTATTTTGATTGGGCAGAGGATATAGTGATTGCTGATTCTGGTTTTGTTTATGTCTGTGGTCTTTCATATCTGT
>JBDRWH010000141.1:0-4784 GCA_039802325.1 Caldifarciminota bacterium | reverse complement strand
TAAAAAGTAGAGGTTGTAATCAGAAGGAGAAAAAATGGCGAATACTATAAGAAAAAGCATAAAATTGAAAGGCAAAGAAGGATATATTTCTCGGGCAAATAAACTTGGTATTCCCAATGCCAAAATAATTGATACCAAGACCATTGTTGTTGCCAACTGGGTGAGACTGAAGTGTCAATATGGATGCAGTGGCTATAATAAATATCTTACCTGCCCGCCATTTTCACCAACACCGGAATATATGAAAAAGGTGATAAGTGAATACAAAACTGCACTGCTCTTACAGATTGAAAAGATTCCATCGGAAAAAGAAGACCAAATTTGGCAGAGATTCAAGCGCATAATTGTAAAATTAGAAAGGGAGATATTTCTTGATGGTTATTACAAAGCCTTTGGATTATCCACGGGTCCCTGCCATTTCTGTAAAAAGTGTGATACTACAAAAAGGTGCGTAAATCCTGATTTTGCCCGCCCTTCAATGGAAGCCTGCGGAATAGATGTCTTTCAGACCGTCCGCAATAACGGCTGGAAACTTGAGGTTGTCAAAACACGAAAATCTTTTTGCTCTTATGTAGGATTGATATTGATTGAATGAAAATAATGAAGATATAGTGGATTAAAGCAAAATACCTGTAGAATTGCTTAAAGCGGAAATATCACTTTTCACCACAGCATTTTTCTGCTTCATTTTCATTTAGCATTTGTGCGGCGGCGATTAAACCCGCTTTTACGATAATTTCTGAAGGGACTGTTTCATACTGCTTTTCGTCCACTTCAAGCGTCCGGCATTCCACAGGACCACATACATCACAACAGGGACTCTTACCCGTCTTTCCCGCAACAAGATCTTCAAGCGGGATGCCGTTAAATAATATCCTATTTGACCGCAATGGGTTTTTCTCAAATTCTGACTTTGAAAGTGAATCCTTTTCAAGCAAAACTTCAATCCCCATCGGTTTCAATGACTTCCGGAGGATTTTAATTGCCTTCTGTAATTCTTTCTCTGTCTCTCCACAGCGCGGGCAGGTTTTACCATCGGTTAACAACCTTTCCCATCTAATGGTCAGCTGCTTCTTCTTTGCTGAACCACAACATCCGTATTCATTTCTGTTCATAAACCTCCTTTATCATTGCTGTTAATCACGTATCCTAAATCAAATCTTTTGCAAGGCTAAAGCCTTGCCCTACAATTTTTTAGAAATTTGGTTTTATTCCATATAACTCACTGAATTTTCCAGCCCCTCCCAGACCGTAACTGATTTTATATTTTTTATTTTCTTTTTCATTTCGTTATAAATATATACTGCAATCCATTCCGCAGTGGCATTGTGCTTTTTGAAGAATTGTAGATTGTTCAGGTTCTTGTGGTCAAGTCTTGCTAAAATATTTTTCAATATATTTTTTACCTTTCTGAAATCCATTGCCAAGCCTAATTTATCCAGCTTCTCAACCTCAACCTTCACCTCTATTTTATAAGTATGCCCATGCACACCCGAACAATCACCCTTATATCCCCTCACTCTATGCGCCGCAGAAAAACTTCCTTGTACTGATATTTCAAACATAGCCACCTCACAATGTTAGATTCAAACCATCAAGTGTATAAATGCGCCTTACCCTTTTCGTGAGAACTAACTTTCATATTCTCCAGCAAATACTGCATAACTTTAATATTTTATTCCGTAAACAAGCAAAGTCAAGGGAGAGGTATTTTTGAAATGAAATCACAATGAATGTTGAAATTAATTAATCTCGAAAGAATAATAGATTCCGGAAAACCTCTATCTTTTATACTACGTCATTACGCCAATTGGCGTAATGACGTATCCAAACCAGAAATTTTCTGTTTAGGGCACAATAATAGTTAATGCAGAAAAAACTATGTCTCAGTTAATCAAAATCAGTTTGTTGGTCTGCGTGTGAATTTCAACATTCTCGTTGCTTGATACTCTTAATTTCAGCAAATAAACACCATCTGGCAATTTGTTTCCTGCATTATCGGTGCCATCCCAATAGAATAAGCAGTTAGATTCAGGGAGCAAAAAGGATTTGACTATCCTGCCTGACACATCGTATATGTCCAGAGATCTTGTAATTCGGCGATTGGAGCTATTGAATCTATCATTTGTTATCTGTAATCTGATTTCTGTTCGCCGGTTGAATGGATTAGGAAAACAGGTCAAGTTCATTCTCGAACCACTTTGCTCGGAAAAGTTTTCATCACACCCCATCTGTTCTTGCGATTTTGCGTACTTTGAGCCGACTGTGCCCGTATAAGCCAGATGAACATAACCTGCCGAATCAATTGCAATTGCCCGGTCATTCCAGGTTGTTGCACCGTAAGAGGGATTCCAGTGTCCCTGGTCAATAGAATCTATGATAAAATCAGACGCATTTGCACTCTTATATGCGAACATTATATCTGTAACATAAACACCTGTGTGATAACGGCTGTAGAGAATGCCAATGTCATTCGCTCTTGACAGGGCAATGTGTGCCCACGCCTCGCACAGATTGGTAGAGTATGTGACTCTCGTTGTCTGAAATGCACCGCTCTTGTTAGTCGCATAATAAAGTTCAGATGTACTATCCCAGTTACTGCGTGTCCAGCAGATATGGGCACAGCCCGCAGAATCAGCGGCAATTGATGGATCCATTCCGGTGGTATCCGATACTATCTGCGCTGGAAAAAAATTCCCGCTTGAATTGTTTGTATAATAAATCCTTGAATTTGATGTATAGGCGATATGAACCACATTATTCTTATCCACTGTAATCGTGCCATCAGAACCATTATTCGTGATCACAAGTTCGCTGTCAGCAAAAGGATAATAATATCTGATATCACTATTTACCTCACAAACAATATGAGCGCGGTTCAGATTATCAACAGCAATTGCATAATGATAGGTGCTCTGTGAACCAGTTTTGAACAAAGTGTCAGCAGTTGTAAACAAGCCACCAATATTATTTGTATATACAGGCCAGCCATAAGTGCCTCCAGTCACCCGGTAAAGAACATGCAGATACTGGTTCTTGTCTAATGCTGACGAAACACGGCAGTTATAATTAATGTTATTTTCAGCACTGAATGGAACCGAATCCAGATGCCAGGAACCACCTGTATTCTGGATAAATCTAACAACATCGCGTCCGCCGGATGAATTGCCTACAATATATGCGTGACCAGCACCATCCACACCAATTGTCGGCTTGTCAGCGTTGTAGATATCAATATCTTCAATTGTGAAGTTCAAGGAAAATAGACACATCGGCAAAAATAGTATGAGAACTAAAACGACTTTTCTTTTCATAATCACTCCTTTTCATGATTATATCCAGATTTTCCAGTAAATCAATAACTTTGCCCGACAATTATTTTATCTTTATCCCTGCCGAGGATGAAGGGCAGATTCAGCAAAAAACCAAATCGCGATTTTTATCAACAGGCAGTGGTTTTGTTCCTGGAGAAATATTTGTTAAGGTAAAATTAGTTTTGTTTATAATTTTGTGGAGCCGACTATAAATGTAAAAAAGCGGAGTTTATTTAATCAAAACAACCTTTTGTGACCACGGTTTTCCTTTAACATCGCTCCGCAGAAAGTAAATGCCATTTGCAAGCCCCACCGTAGATAGATAAATTTTTCCCCCGTCACAGAAGGCTTTGTGCAAATCATATTTTCGAACTTTTCGCCCTGAACAATCATATAATGCTAAAAATGGAATTTGCCTTTTGTCATCTGCCATCAAAGGGATATAATTTCCCGATACTGGATTTTGCATTAATTTCAACTTATCTTTGAAAGTTGCTTTTGTTGATTCCGTAATAGAACCCAATGCGAACCCATATATCCTCAACCCACCAGACATATCCGCAGCATAAACGTGAGGACCATAGTATGAATGAATAGCAAAAACATCAACTGCTGGAAATGGGCCGCTGGAATAGTCTTCGTGGGGCGAAGCAGGGTTCAAAACATTAATTACACGAATCCCAGAATCACAATCAGCCACAAAAGCAAATGAATCAATAACAAAGACACGACGTGCATATCCCGGCGTATCATAAAAACCTATTTCGTAAGGGCTTGAAGGATTTGATATATCAATAATCCTCAAACCAAAATGCCCGTCAGCGAGATAGGCTAAATTATTACTGATAAATACACCATTACATTCACCGGGTGTATCATAGTATCCTATTTCTTGTGGGAAGGCAGGTGTTGATACATTTATAATTCTCAGTCCCGAAGTATGAGCAGCTGCATATATGCATGAATCAAAGTAATAAACGTCTAATATTGGGGTTTGCAGATTATAAAATGCTATTTCCTCAGGCGCGCTCGGCTCTGATACATCTATTATCCGCAAACCACCATTATAATCAGCAATATAAGCATAATTACCTACCACACAAACATCCAACGCTGAATCAGGTGTATCCCAATAGCCGACTTCAATCGGGTAGTCCGGCTCAGCATTATCGGGACCTAGTGCCTCAATAATCCGGAGTCCGGCGATTCCACAAGCAACATAAGCAAATCCATTGCTAAAAATAACTGCCTCAGCTTCATCAGGAGTAATGCAATATCCTTCATTGATAACACGCAAACCGGCTTGACCATAAGCAACATAGGTATAAGGATATGATACAAAAATTCCATGTGCTGTACCAGGGGGGAAGAATTGTTTAACTTCATTTGGATCAAAAGGATTTGATACATCTATGATATATAACCCGGTGTAAACTTCTGAAACATAAGCGAAATTATCATAAAGGTACA
>JBDRWH010000140.1:0-4826 GCA_039802325.1 Caldifarciminota bacterium | reverse complement strand
TTGCACCAATCATTTTGATTCTCTTTATTATTTTCAAAAAGAAAATTTTAGATGTCCTGATCATAATCACGGCAACCGTTATTCCAGCACTACCCTGGTTGATCACTGCCCAGCAATTACCCGGTTTGTATGCGGAACACTATCTGAGTTATGTTCCCGAATTTTTCCAATACCTGCATCGCATTCCGATGATCGTAAAAACAGCATTATTAGAAGTGGTTAATATTAAACACTGGGGAATTTTCTGGCTATTCAGTTTATTTGTTCTCATATATTCGCGACCAAAGAGGGAAGTGGGATATTTCTCACTCGCGGTAGGTACTTTAATGTTCTTTTATCTCGGTATTTTTTTAGTCACCCCCTGGGATGTTGAATTTCAGATGAAAGTTGTATTTCCAAGAATGCTTCTTCATATAATACCTGCGACTTTGTTTTTGGTTGCGCGTCAATTCTTTTGGAATTGATTTACTCTACAAGACCGCACTTAATTGCACATAAAAATTCATTTGACTTCGCTCAAGAATTTTATACAATATATTGAGTTAATAGCAAATACACTAATTATCAGAAGGAGTAGTTGAAAGGAATATTTGCTCATGGTTTTTGTATATAATAGTAAATGGGAGGCAACATGGTTCGCTATTTGATTATCTGTTTTACTGTGTTAATTTGCATGGGCATTGCACAGATTGATGAAGTGCAAAAAAAGGCATTGCAGGCAAGTGAATCAGTGGCTCAGGACCGCGAAAAAGAGTCTTATGGTGTCAACCCTGAGAATATCGTTTTGCCTGGTGGTCATAAGGCATGGAAGATAACAATTCCGGGCAACAGACCTCTGGCAACGGTTGCCTATGAAAACGGAATAGTATTCTTGGGCGGTGGATACGGCAGTTATGAATTCTATGCCTTAGATGCCGAAACCGGTAAACCTGTCTGGATGTTTAAAACTGGTGATGATGGGCCAACCGCAGCGGTTGTAAAGAATGGTTATGTTGTTTTCAACACTGAATCCTGCATTATTTATGTGCTCAAGGCAAAAACCGGTGAAAAGGTCTGGGAAAAGTGGCTTGGCGACCCATTAATGAGTCAACCTGCAGTAGATGAAGAGAATGTTTATATGGCATATCCGGGGAACGATGGTTCACACCACCTTGCATGCATGAAATTAAAAACAGGAAAAGAAGTGTGGGACGCAAAGATAGCCGGGGATTTGATTTCTGCACCGATCATTTACAAGAATTCGGTTTACATAACCTGTTTTGATGGAACTGTTTACAGATACGATAAAACCAACGGAAAACTGATATGGTCACAGAAAAAGAACGCTACCTGTGCGCCGACGATCTATAACGATAGAATATTTGTAAGTTTGCGTGAAGCACAAAAAGTTGGAAAGGATTCAGTAAAACAGTACGAAGGCATTGCAACACTTGACCAGAATAATGGAAACCAGCAACAAAAAGACCTGTGGGCAAAAAAGGCTGCAGAATATCTTGTTTATGGCAGACAGTCAGCAAACAGAAAAGTTCAGGCTGAACTTGATGCAAGTGTTGGGTTCAGTTCTGTACCAGGCACAGCAAAAATGGAACAGGCACAGGATAATGTTGGACAGGGTTCAGTGGTTGGTTGCTGGGCATATCAGGGTTCGCGTCCGTTTGTGCGCGAAAGATACTCGTACAACGCAATGGGTAATGAAATACAGAGCATTGACATTGAAACGGGAAAGACCAGATGGTCGCAAAAGTACGACAAATTGACCGAAGAGAGCATTGGTGGCAGGGTGTTTACTCCTCCATCCTATGCAAATTCAAAGCTTTTTGTCTGCTCAGGAAGTGGTGAGGTATTCTGCCTGCGCGAAGATAACGGAAAACTACTGTGGAAAGAAAAAATTGACGGTTCAATTAGTTTTCAACCTGCTATTGCCAATGGTTATGTCTTTGTTTCCTGTGACAACGGAAATCTATATGGTATTAGGACCGGTGACAAAAATGACGATGGTTGGTACATGTGGGGTGGAAATGCGGAGCATAATAAATAAATACATTCAAATCACAAATCAAACATTGTGATTTAATTGCTTTTTATCAGTTTTTTCCGCACTTCTGCAAAATCAATCTGATTGACGACCTCTTCAAACCATTTTACTGCGTCAGCATGTGCCTGGCGCAGTTTTTTTTCCTCAGCAACGAAAAAAAATCGCTTTAGTTTTTGATAGATATCTGACGGAAGGTCGTGGTCAATATAAGCAGTGAAAAAGTTGTAATGAAAAGGTGCATATTTAATTCTTAAGACCTCAACCAGGGGTCTAAGTGTCATGGAAAAATAATAGGGATATGCAAGGACAGGTTTGTTTCTGTTTAATTCTTTCAATGTCAGCACCTTGAAGAGTTCAAAGGTCGTTTTCAGATATTCCAAGCGCTTTTTAAGTTTCTCTAAAAGTATATCAGGATTGACAGGGTCGTCCTTTACAATACCTTTTTTGTCAAAAAATACCACTGGTTGACCATGAACTGCATATTGCAGGAATTTATCCGGACTTGATTCTTTCATAATGACTATGTCCAGAAAAAGAAATGGGCTTGCGTTCTTAAGTCGATAAAATATCTGGAAATGACCATGCCAGGTTGGTTCGGGTAATTGAAAAACAAGGTCATATCCACCTAACTTATCCAGAATCAATGCTAATTGTTCTCCTGCCTTTTCAACATACTCATCTTCAACAACAATATAGAAATCCAGGTCTGACCACTGGTCATTGCGTGCAAATGCAGTTGAACCTGCTTCCCAGAATGCAAGCACATAATCCAGCGGCTGTAATTGGTTGGTAAATGCTGAGATTATTGAATTACGTTCAAGCACGGGTTCAATCGTATTTATTTCAACCCGTAAATTGAAAGATTATGTCTTAATTTTCCATAGTTGGAAATCTTCCACATGCAATACCACCTTTTTAGCCCAAAAAAATCAGGATGCTAATAACTATATTCAGAATAACCAAAATGTCAAAGGATAAATTGACAGCAACGAGTCTCTCTCAACCTAACAATATGCTGAAATATGTCAATAAACTTCGAATAAGATGGATAGTCTAACCTTATAAAGGAAAGGAGCATAAAGATGTCAAAACAGATAGGAGCAATGTTTGCGATTTTTGTTTGTACGACAATCGCATGGATTATTCTCGGAAGCGTGATCACAACCAGAACCCAAACCCAGGATTCAAAATTGAGAGGTGCAGTCGGCATGTTGTGGGGTACGGCTCAAAGCCAGTGTGCACCTGATGTCTATTATATAACGACACAAGAGAAAAAGGTTACCACCTACAGCGGTGAAGAAAAAATTGTTGAAACAAGAATTGATACAACACGCCATCCAATCAATGTCTCGGGAAGTAATATCAATGTAAGCATTTCCCTTGAACACCGCAAGAAAGGACTTCTCTGGTACCCAACATATAAGGTAAATTTCAATGCAAAATACACGATTACAAACAATATGGACAAAGAGCGTAATCTATATTTTGATTACTGGTTTCCAAGTGCTGAGGGCGTTTATGATAATTTCTATTTCATGGTTGACGGTATTAAGACTGATGAACTTAAACCGGTTTCTGGTAAATTATCAAATATCTTATCTTTTAAACCTCAGCAGACGAGAACTATTGAGATTAATTACAATAGCCAGGGCATGGATGAATGGTGGTATCTCTTTGGTAGCAGTGTTTCTCATATTCAAAACTTCAATCTGACTATAAACACTGATTTCAATAGAATTGATTTCCCGGAAAACAGCATATCACCAACAAACAAAGAGAAGACCAAAGACGGCTGGAAACTTACCTGGCAATACACAGATTTAATTTCTGGTATTCAAATTGGATTGAAGATGCCTCAAAAAGTAAATCCCGGTCCCTTTGTAAGTCGGGTGACCTTTTTTGCACCTGTTTCCCTTTTCCTGTTCTTGTTTCTAATGTTCATTATCACAACCCTGCGCGGAATAAAAATCCATCCTATGAATTACTTTTTCATATGCGCAGCGTTCTTCAGCTTTCACTTGCTACTTGCCTATCTTGCTGATCACATAGATATCAACCTGGCGCTCATAATTTCCTCGCTCGTTTCAATATTTCTTGTGATTTCCTATATGCGCCTTGTTGTGGGAATAAAATTTGCTTTTGTGGAAACTGGTGTTTCACAATTGATTTATTTAGTATTCTTTTCTTACACCTTTTTCCTTGAAACCTTTACTGGTCTTGTAATTACAATTTTATGTATCCTAACTTTATTTGTGGTGATGCAACTAACAGGTAAGATAGAATGGAGTAAGCAGTTTAAGTCCTCAGGATGATATTTTTATTGCATTAATAAAATTCTGTGCTTTCTCAAATCCTTCAGATACGAAAATCTCTATCCCCTCTACTGCTTTTTCAATAACCCGGTTAAAGATCTTTTTCTCGTTTCTCTTGAATGGACTTAAGACAAAATCAGCAGAATCAATTTTTCGCTCCATAATCTCCTGATTTGCAATGCCAATGCGCAATCTTGGAAATTCTTCGGTATTTAATGCCTCAATGACAGACCTTAAACCAAGATGTCCGCCATCACTCCCTTTTGCACGAAATCTCATTTTGCCCAATGGTAGATTTATGTCATCAAGGATTAACATAAATTCCTCAGGCTTACTATTTAGCACACTTGAAACAACTATCCCTGAGCGATTCATAAATAGAAGGGGTTTGATTAATCTTGTCTTTGAATCTTTGATGTTTATTAACACCTGCTCATAATCCTTGAATTTACGGAATTTCTTCCCGTATTTCTTTGCTA
>JBDRWH010000139.1:0-4829 GCA_039802325.1 Caldifarciminota bacterium | reverse complement strand
CTACCACGACCCGATTGCGGCCCAATGATTTTGCCTTATAAAGTGCATTGTCTGCTGATTTGATCAATTCCTGAGTATTTGAAAAATTTCTAAAACCAGTTGCCACACCAATGCTCACAGTAACCTTTATTCCGATTATTTCTGCTGATTTTTCTGCCACAATCTTACGCATTGATTCTGCAATCTGTTTAGCACTATCTTTATCCATTTTTGGGAATAATATTACAAACTCTTCACCACCATAACGGGTAACAATGTCGTCTTTTCTACACAGTGCCTGGATAATATGGGCTACACCCCTTAAAACCTCATCTCCTTTGTCATGGCCATAGGTGTCGTTTATTTTTTTGAAATGGTCAATATCAACAAAAAGAATTGATAACGGATATTTATCGTGATGGGCAAGTTTGAATTGTTGCTCAAATGTTTTGTCAAAATAACGCCGATTGTAAAGTTCGGTCAATCGGTCGCGGTTTGCCTGCTGGGTTAATTTTTTCCTGCTCTTCAAAACCTTTTCATGATACTGCTTTAATCGTAAGGCAATATCTCTTTCGCGAATATTCTCCGCAATGGACTTATACTCAGCCACAAGTTTCTGGGTTTCATTACCTGCAGATTCAGTCTGGGTTTCATCATAGATTCCTTCAACGCCCCTTCCGTCATCAAAAATAATCGTGAAACCACCAATATTAATCTCATCGCTATGTTTGAGTTCTGAGGATGTTACCTGTTTGCCATTGACAAATGTGCCATTTGTGCTTTTTAAATCTTCAATCTTAAATTTCCCATTCTCGTAATAGATTCGTGCATGTCTGCGGGAGACTTCTTTTCCATCAATTACAAAATCGCACTCATCTGCCCTGCCTATAATATACTCTCTTTTTTCAAGGGCGAAATTTTTTAGCAATATGCGTTCGTCAACAAGTACAAGACAGGGATTACCCAAAGCCATTAATTTAAGTATAGTAATATTAACTTCAAAGTCAAGAAGATATGAATATGATCTGCCCTTGACTTGTTTATAATTTTATGTATAATGGGGTATGGCAATAAAGAAAAGATCAAAAACGGTTCTAAAGAACATTCGCAAATCTGAGCGGCGCTATCTGGAGAATTTAAAGAAGAAAAAAGCATTGAAATCGGCTATTAAAAAGATAAAAAAGGTAAAATCAAAAAACGAGGCGCTGAAGATCTACCCTGAAGTGCAGTCAGTTATTGATAAATCAATCCAGGATGGTATAATAAAAAAGAATACCGCTGCCCGTTACAAATCAAGATTGGCGAAGTTCATAAAAACCAAAATCGGATAATCCTGAAAAGATATTTATTATTTTTCGGTATTAGAGTCCTTTTTGTATTGCTTGTTGCGAATTTTTACTACCCACCTGATTATGAATATGGCGAAATCGCCAGAAACATTGTAACAGGCAAAGGATTTAGCAGAACCATAGTTGCCGATACAAATCCTGCACCAACCTCATCGCATGCCCCCTTTTATCCTTATTTTCTTTCCCTTTTCTATCGGGCAGGCAACAAGCCATTTATTTACTTTCTTGTTCAACTGCTCCAGGCAATCTTTTCCACACTTACAATCTACATAATCTACAAGACCAGCCAAATCCTGTTCAATAGTTCAGTCGCCCACATTACCGAATGGTTGGTGGCTTTGTATCCACCATTGATTTATTACTGCACAAAACTTGTGCCGACAACGATCTTTTTATTCTTCCTCTGTTTATCCATTTATCTAATAATGAAAAACGAAAATTTCTTCCAAAGTTTATTGTCTGGGATATTCCTGGGCATTGCGATACTGTGCGACCCGGTGGCACTGGTTATATATCCTGCAATTTTTGTCTGGTTTCTTATCAGCAAGAAGATAAATTTCGTTAGAATGACTTTGATCTTGTTTGTCTCAATAATCATTCTGATACCATGGACAATAAGAAATTATCGCATACACAAAACACTTGTTCCGATCACAACTCAATTCGGTGTCAATTTGTGGATTGGTAATAACGCAAATGCAACCGGCACTGACTTTTATGAAATCAAATCCGTTGAAACACAAGATTATATACTCGTAACACAAACATTGCCTTCAACTGTTCAGGATAGCCTGAATAGACTATCTGAAATTAACCGAGCAAAATTTTTTCTTTATCAAGCTTTTGATTTTATGGTAAACAATCCTCATAAATTTATTGTGCTACTTGTTAAGAAATGCTACTATTACCTCTGGTTTCCCCCGGCA
This sequence comes from Caldifarciminota bacterium, assembly GCA_039802325.1. GTDB lineage: Bacteria > Hydrothermota > Tepidihabitantia > SM23-42 > JAOAFX01 > JAOAFX01. The sequence continues at coordinate 2,575 of JBDRWH010000139.1, read as the reverse complement.
ACTATCTATGCCTCAACAGATTTGCAAAAATACAGAATACTATTATACATTTCATATATCCCGATACTTGTTCTCGGAATTGCTGGTATCTTACTCAGTATCAGGGGGAAGAAACCAGTTTTACTTATCCTACTCTGTATGATGCTTATATCAGGATTGTATGTTGGTTCGCATGTTGGTCTGATTAGATACCGTATACCTGTTGAATTGTACCTCCTTTGTTTTAGCGGATATTTTATCTATTCGTTCAGACGATGAAATTACCAGAAGAGTTTGAGAATGAAATTGTTTCCATATTGAATATTTCACATTTACAAGACGACTCTCAAAGTTATCATAGACAAATAGATAGACTGCGCAAACAAATGGTTTGCCTTTCTGAAGATTTTACCCACTCACGACATTCTGAGTCTACGTACAACGATGCATATTTCGCCTATAATTTTCCACAGAATTTTATGAAAACTATGTTCGTTGCAAATAGATTGTATGATTTCTATAATATCCCAAAAACTGAAGACAACTTGCAAGTTCTTGACCTTGGCTGTGGTGAGGGCGCAGGAATGTTTGCCTATTATTACGGTCTTAACAAGAAATTACAAGGCAGGGTTCAATTTTTTTTGACCGGTGTGGATATGAGTGAAAAATTGCTTACAAGGTGCGAAACACTGGCTAATTGGTTTAGGAAAACAAATGCTAACATCAATGTAAAAATATTACAAGAATCGCTAAGTCATTTCGTTTCAACAAATCAAGACAGATATGATATTGTTATCATCGCAAATGTATTAACTGAAATATTCCAATTAGATAAAATACCAATTTCTTTCATAAGAACGCTTTTTGACTTGCTTCAAAAAAATGGCATTGTCGTCATAATTGAACCAGCATTGAAACATTTAACCAGAAGACTGATGCAACTTCGCAATGAATTGATAGAACATGGATTTGGAACTATCCTTCTACCCTGTTTGCACAACAATCCATGTCCTGGATTAATAAGAAAAAATGAATGGTGTCATCAGAGCATAAAGTGGCAACCCCCAGATTACCTGAAAATTCTTAACCAGAAACTCTACCGAAAAATTGAATACCTGAAATTTTCTTATGTTGTCATAACAAAAGAAAAAAAGCAGTCTATTGACAAGGGCAAATACCTCGTTATCAGCCGCCTGTTTAGAGAAAAGGGCAGAAAAAGGTGCTTGATATGTTCTGAACAGGGAGTTGTACATTTGATAAAACTTGACCGTGAGACAAGTTTGATTAATGAGGAATTTGACGATGTATGTCTGGGTGATATTATTCAGATTGAAAATCTAACGAAAACAAAATCAATAACCTGGAAGGTTTCAAGGCAGACTGAGATAAAAAGACTTGATTTTTTGTAGAAAATATTTATAATTATCAGTATTCTACATATAGGATTTACGAATGGATATTAGTTGGCAAAAAAATATCTGGCTAAGTCCAGGAATATCCGTTTGAAGGGAGGCAAATGGGACGATATTTTATAACTTCTGAGTCAGTTACTGAAGGACATCCGGACAAAATTTGTGACCAGTCTGCAGATGCAATTCTGGACGCAATTCTTGAAAAAGACCCTTTTGGCAGGGTTGCTTGTGAAGTTTTAACAACCAGAGGATTGCTTTTTGTTGCTGGTGAGATTACAACAAACTGCTATGTTGATATCCCTGATTTAATCAGAGATTTATTGATTGAAATTGGGTACACTGATACGGATATGGGCATTGATGCTTACACCTGTGCAATTATCACCGCAATACAGGAACAAGCCAGTGACATTGCAATGGGTGTAAATATTGGTGGGGCTGGTGACCAGGGAATGATGTTTGGTTATGCAACACGAGAAACAAAAGAACTGATGCCCCTGCCCATAGTACTTGCACACAAACTTGTGAGAAGGCTTGCTGAGGTGCGTAAAACCAATATTTTGACATATTTAAGACCGGATGGAAAATCCCAGGTAACTGTTGAATACGAAAATGACAAACCATTGCGGGTTAATACAATAATTCTTTCAGCACAACACCACAAAGACATAAAGAACGAAACACTCCATGCGGATTTGAAGAAATATGTGGTCCAGGAGATAATTCCGCCTGACCTACTGGATGACAGAACCAAAATTTTGATCAATCCAACAGGCAGATTTGTTACCGGTGGTCCTCAGGCTGATACCGGTGTTACCGGTAGAAAAATAATGGTTGATACTTATGGCGGTATCGGACATCATGGTGGTGGCTGTTTCTCTGGAAAAGATCCTACAAAAGTTGACCGTTCTGCATCCTATATGGCAAGATATGTTGCTAAAAATCTTGTTTCTTCAGGGATATGCGATAAGGTTGAAGTATCTCTGGCATATGCAATTGGAGTTGCTGAGCCCATAGCAGTAAATGTAAATACATTTGGCACCGCCAAGATTGATGAGGAAAAAATTGTCAAAATCTTGAAAAAACTCTTTGATTTTATTGATGGTGCGAGAGAGGGGAGTTGAACCCCTATCCCGACGATTCGGGACTGGATCCTAAGTCCAGCGCGTCTGCCAGTTCCGCCA
>JBDRWH010000138.1:0-4884 GCA_039802325.1 Caldifarciminota bacterium | reverse complement strand
AGCAAAGAGGATTATTAAAGGGACAAACAGTATCTCAAGCCCGACGCCAATGGCAATCGCAATCCAGATATTCTTTTGAATCTTCTGTTCAATACTTTCTATTGCCCGCGGAAAGATCAAAAGGGCAAGGAGATTTAGAATATACATAACTGCAAGAGACGCAATTGAAGCAAATCCAACAAATATTCGCCTGAATGGAAAACCCTTCTGGTGTAATCTTAATAAGGGTCCGATCTTCGGCATTATCCTGTCAAATTTGCCAATATCAAGAGTAGTTATTTCGCCATTTACCGTTGCGTAGTCTGAACGATCAACACTACCGCCGACAATAGCGATATCTCCTGCAACAACTGAGCCAGAATCAAGGTCTACTGTGCCACCCGCGACCGCAATATCACCTTCAATTCTACCTTTGTTCTTGACTGAACCGCCGGCAACAGCTGCGTCGCCCATGATTTTTCCATTATTCTCAATTTCACCACCAAATACTGCAACATCACCGTCAATTGAACCGTTTATGATAACTGAACCACCCATTACAGCGAGGTCGCCCTTAATCACACCGTCAATGGTCGCATTGCCACCACTAACTGATACATCTTGTTCGAGTGTGTCAGTTGATTTAAGATAAAAATCACCAGCAACTGTATGCGCACAGGGTTCAGTCTGGAAATCTTCCAAGCCTGCAAAAGCAAATGAAATTAACAATATCAGAGGTATAATTTTCTTCATTGTTGCTCCATCTTAACCAGAGAAATTTTCCATAATTTATGCAACAATAGCACAAACATACCCGTACCAAAGAAAACAGCGAGCAGGCGTATGAAAAAGCCAAGATAGGGGATCAAACAAACAAGTGTGACAACAATGAACCCGATGACAAAGGAAGCAAAAGGTGAAATTTGACCTTCCTTCTTAATGAGTCTGATTAACCACTCACCAAATCCGGTGGCAAAAATTATACCTGAGACATAGACAAGTGTCAGAAAGACAAATATGCCGAAGATTGCCACAGGGATGCCAATAATTGTTGCCAGAGTAATCACGGTAACCACAGGGATAACAATGATTGTCAGAAATCCAAATCCCAAACTTTTCCAAACCGAATTAACCAGGATTTCATTGGTCCTTTTTATGAAAGGTTTAAACAGAGCAATCAGGATAATGCCTATGATGAGTTTGCTGAAAAAGAAAATGGTTTTAAAAAATCCAGCCAGGCCTGCTCTTTTTTCGTGTTTGGCATCTTTTCCTTCAATTTTCTTGTATTCTGTTTTGCCTAAGATTTTGGCATTGGAATCAATTGCGGGTTCTTTACTACTTCTTATAACCAAATCTTCAGTAATGAACGCAGAGGATTCAATTTTTGCTTCATCTGCCTGAATATCAACACTTCCTGCTTTTCCACCGAGAGTGAATTTACCCATATTGCCTTTGATTTTTCCGCTTACTTCGCCTTTAATCCGTATATCACCACCAAAGGCGATCAGGTCTTTGTTGACAAAGGCAGATTCGTCAGTTTTTAGTTGACCACCAAAGAACATCAAATTTTTTTCTATTTTCCCACCAGCATCAAGCGAACCACAAAAAGCCCAGATACTGTGGCAATTCTTTGTGTTGACCTTGATCTGACCGGCGCCACTGTATATCGTTCCATTTACTATGTTGTTTATCATCACTTCCTGGGCAAATGCATATAAATCACCATTGACCGTGCCTTCAATTCTGACTGAACGCGCCATTGCAATGAGGTCATCATCAATGACTTCATTCTCACCAATAACAACATCCCTGCCTGTTCTCAATACTAAACTGTTTGCAGGTGTGACAAAGGCAAGGATTATGAAAAACACTAACAGAATTTTTGGATAGCCCATTTTTCCTCCTTATTACTTTTGATTGCTTTGATGAAGACATAAAACAAAAATAAACTAAGGAAAAATCCAAACAATAACTGGGTTAGATCTATTTTGATAAGAGATGAAATTAGGAGCCCGATGCCCTTAACAACTGGTTCAATTTTGAAAGATATCTGAAGAATGCTTGGGATAGCAATAAGGACTTTTTGAGAGAAATGCCGTGACAATGGGGAGAATAGCAAGACTAACAGACTTGCAAAATAAGCACTGATAAGAGTTGGTATGAGTTTATGCCAGAGGGTCGTTCGTCTGGTGTGAATCCTTGCAAAAATGCGGGCATTAAAATCTGCTTTTGGGAAAAACTCAGTTAGATTCAGTATCTCATCCTTTATTTGTTCCAATTGAAGATAATAGGCATTACAATCAGCGCATTGTTTCAGGTGTTCAAGTAGAAAAATCTCTTCATCTTCGGTTATTTCTCGGTCCAGTTTTTTCTGGATTAACTTTTCAATTTCTTTATGTCTCATCATTAAGTAATACGCAAGATGTTCAAAAAAGTTTCAGTGGAAACAACAGCTTTGGGATAATAATGAAATTTCATTGTCTTTTCATTCATTTTCAGCGAGCAATGATTGCAGTTTTTTTCTTGCGCGATGCAGTCTGGTTTTTATCGTGGTTACGGGCAGATTTGTGATCTTGCTTATTTCCTCGTAAGATAGTTCTTCCTTATGAAAAAGGATTATGATTTCGCGATCAACAGGGGCAAGTTCTTGTAGCGCATCATCAATTGCTTTTGATAACTTTTCTCTTTCATATTTTTCTGCTGAACTTTCGCCAGTTGAATATTTTTCATCAAGATATTCATATTCAATTCTGTTTCTTCTGAAAAAATCAATCACGATATTGTGGGCAATAGTGAATAGCCACGTTGACAAGTGTCTGGATTTATCATAGGTTCTAATTGTTTTGAAAAACTTAATAAATGTCTCAAAAGTCAACTCTTCAGCATCATCATAATTTTTGACTATCCTTAAAATATAACTAAATATCCTTCCTTTGTATAGATTCAAAATCTCCGTGCAAGAACTTTCATCACCTTTTTCTACACCTTCAATTATTTGTTTGTCATCAGACATTTAACAAATATATACATTGGAAACAAAAAGGCAAGAATATTGAAAAGGGTGAAGAGGGGAGAAAAAGGGGAAAGAGGGGTGAATGGTACATTATAAGATTTTGAGATATCCTACTTGATAATCATGTTTCATTGTGTAAAATTGTGAGAAGGAGGTTCTATGTTCATTCTTGGTTTATTGCTTATCGCCGGGCTCTTTATCTTTCGTGCGCTATACAAGGTCACGCAGGAAGATAGAAGGGTTGATGAGAAACTGCGCATCAGGAACTATGTTACCTGGGGCGCAGGCATAATTGGTGGTTTATTAGTATTTTTCTCATTGTTGAGAATTGTGCCACCAGGTTCAGTAGGTGTTCAGATACTGTTCGGTAGAGTTTTGGTTAAGGCGACTCTTTCCGAAGGTCTCAATATTGTAAATCCTTTTGTTGACCTGCATATTATGAGTATCAGGACCCAGGCATATACAATGTCCATTGCCTATGAAGAAGGGCAGGTAAAGGGTGATGATGCCATTACTGCATTAACAAGGGATGGTCTTGAAGTAAAAATGGATCTGACGGTTTGGTATCATTTGAACCCAGAGGAAGCAGCAAATGTATTTCAGAAAATAGGCTCAGACTATATTGAAAAGATTGTGCGACCCGCGGCACGTACTGCAATTAGAAATACAACAGCGAATTATCAAGCAATTGAAATATACGCTGAAAAAAGAAAAGACCTTGAAACAGAGATTGAGAAGCAACTTACCGTAGATTTTGAAAAACGGGGTATAGTTTTGGAAAAAGTTCTGTTGAGAAATATCAGCCTGCCGGCAAAGGTGAAGAATGCAATTGAGGCAAAACTTGAGGCAGAGCAGGATGCCCAGAAAATGGAGTTTGTGTTGTTGAAAGAAAAAAAAGAGGCAGAGCGGAAAAAGATAGAAGCGAGCGGGATTTCTGAGGCACAACAGATAATTGCACAATCACTGGTTGGAGATAGAGGCAGGGCATATCTTTCCTGGAAATACCTTGAAAATCTCCAGCACCTTTACACATCACCGAATAATACAGTGGTCATTGCACCCTATGATAAGAATTTTATACCACTTCTGCAATTAGGGAAGTGATTGTTGATTGGGGCTTGACGTCTTTTAAAACCAAGGTATAATATATATAATATAATTGAACAATTCACTTGTCCAAACATTATGGGGGCGAACGGTTTTGACAGGGTGAATGGGGTGAAATAGGGCATACCGAGGGTCCTGGCCACCTCGTAAATCCGACCATGAGAAAAAAACATCCTGCAAACACAGGATACGCACTGGCTGCATAAATAAATGCAGTCCGTCTGCCCGGGTCTTGCCCGACTCGGGGACAGGCGTCATAATGGGCAAAACCCTATCAAATCTTAGCCTTTGGGTTTGACTGGGTTATTCAGAAAGGCTTGCCCTGATCAACCTGTCCTTTGGTTAAGAACAGGGGAGATTCATAAAAGGAATAAGTATGTAGTCCTGTTCACTGAAGCACTCTGGACGCGGGTTCGATTCCCGCCGCCTCCACCAATTTTGCTCAAAACTATCAAGCGTTAGCGTAGATAGGTTTGATTGCAAAATTGAGTGTCCCGAATGAAATGAGGGAAACCAGATTTTTCTATGAACGATTATTTTGTTTATATAATTAAAGGTCGAACTGGTGATTACTATGTTGGAGTTACGCAGGACATAGAAGAACGGATCAAAAGGCACAATACTCAGCGGGGAAGTAAATACACAAAGAATAAAGGTCCCTTTACCCTGGTCTTCAGTGAGGTATTTCCCAATTTAAGTTTGGCGTTGAAAAGAGAGAAACAGATAAAGTCGTTATCACGGAAAAAGAAAGACAAACTTATCTGTGATTTTGAGAAAAAGTAAGA
>JBDRWH010000137.1:0-4928 GCA_039802325.1 Caldifarciminota bacterium | reverse complement strand
AAGGATAAATCCTCAAAATACATTTTGGTTAACAAATGCACTGCAAAACTGTTCGGAACGGAATGTGACAAAATTACTGGCAAAGGTGATTATGATTTTTTCCCTGCTGAGATAGCCGAACAGATTGCTACCGAGGATAAGAAAGTTCTACAAGGTGAGATTGTTGAAAGTTTTCCAATCAAGAAAATCGGCAATAAGATAATCAAATTTCATACAATTAAGGTTCCATTGCATGATGAAAAAGGGAATATATGGGGCTTATGCGGGATTGCAAGGGATATAACCGAACATGAAAAACTACAAGAAAAACTGAGGAAAAGTGAAGAAAGATTAATTTTGATAACAGAAAATGTAACAGATATAATATTCTTGCTTGATTTGGAATTGAAATTTACATTTTTGAGTCCTTCAGTACAGCTTATGGGGTACAAAATCAGGGAATTGTTAGGGGTTAGCGTAGAGAAAATTTTGGCGACTGAAGAATACAATGAAGTGCTGAAGATATTTAAAGAAGAAATAGAAATTGAAAAGCATTTGAACAAAGACCTTAACCGGATTCGGACTTTGATTACGCAGTTGAAACGTAAAGATAACTCTAAGATATGGATGGAGGTGAAACTAAAATTTTTGCGGGACAAAGCAAAAACTCCCATGGGCATTCTGGGTGTTGCTCGGGATATTACAGATTCATATGTGGCACATCAAGAATTGAAAAAAAGTTACGAACAAATTGATCAGGTTCTTCACGGAACCGTTGCAGCTCTTGCTTCGGTGGTAGAAAAAAGGGATCCTTACACTGCCGGACATCAACGGAGAGTTTCAGAACTTGCCTGTGCAATTGCTGAAGAAATGAACCTCTCAAGAGATATCATTGATTATTTGCGAATTGCTGCAAGTTTACATGATGTTGGTAAGATTTATGTACCGGCAGAAATCCTTGCAAAACCGACCCGTCTGACCCCTGCAGAGTTTGAAATAATAAAAACCCATCCCCATGTTGGTTTTGAGATTTTGAGACCGGTTGATTTCCCCTGGCCCATTCCTGAAATTGTATTACAACATCATGAAAAAATGGATGGCTCTGGTTATCCTATTGGCCTGACCGGCGATAAGATAATGCTGGAGGCAAAAATTTTATGCGTCGCTGATATTGTTGAAGCAATGATTTCACACCGTCCCTACCGTGAAGCGCTTGGGCTTGACCAGGCGCTCGGCGATATAAACAAAGGCAGGGGCATAAAATTTGATGAACGAATTGTTGATATTTGTACTAATTTATTCAAAGAAAAAGGATTCAAGTTTTCTAAATAACCAAAATAATTATCAGCGTTTTTTCAGGAATTTGGAAATCTTGCTGGATGTATCTAACAAGGTGCTGATGGACTCGTTCCGATTGAATCGGTCAATAAAATAGGCAATAAATTCGGATATATCAACTTCTTTGAACCAGGGAGATTTTCTCAATTTGGGATTTCGGTAAGTAAGATTTGTAGCATAAACTCTTTTGATAAGATTTTGTTTATATGCTGAGCCAAATCTTTTTATTCCTTCATCAGTTAGCAAGGCAAATGTAACAATTACATAGATATTCTTTGCACCGTGCTTCTTGAGTTCGCTTGCGGACATAAGCATTGACTGTCCTGAGGCAAGCATATCATCAACAATCAAGATATCCTTACCAGCAAGACTTGCACCCAGAAATTCATGCTTGACAATCGGATTTTTGCCACCAACAATCCTTGTTGTATCACGCCTCTTGTAAAATAGGCCGAGTTCAACTCCAAGACTATTAGCATAATAAAGGCAACGGTCAACCGCTCCTTCATCAGGACTCACGACCATCAACTTTTCTTTGTGTACAACGATATCCTTTTCGTTCTCAAGAAGCGCGCGAACTATCTGATAACTCGCATGTAGGTTTTCAAATCCCATAAGTGGAACAGCATTCATAACATGGGAATTATGAGCATCAAAAGTTATCAAATTCTTCACGCCCAGGTTTTGCAGTTCCTGCAAAGCCACGGCACAATCAAGAGATTCTCTCGCAGTCCTTTTATGCTGCCGGCTCTGATAAAGCAGAGGCATAATGACATTTATCCGACTTGCCCTGCCGCCAATTGCTGAAACTACTCTCTTGATATCCTGAAAATGATCATCCGGGCTCATGGGGCTTTGAATACTCTGAATTGTGAACCTGCATCCCCAGTTGCCGATATCAGCAATTATGAAAACATCATAGCCACGAATAGATTCACGCAGCACTGCCTTTGCCTCTCCGTTGGCAAATCTCGGGCATTCGCAGGGTATGATAAATGTGTTTTCTTTCTTTCCGTTATATCGCCTTTTTACGAGTTCCCTGTCCACGCGCTGAGCAAGTTCATTACCACCGGGCGGTGCAATCAGGGCAATGGGAATTAGTGGTTTTTTGTCGGTACTCATTGCTTAAACACCGGGCTGGCAATGAAGAACAGCAAAAAGAAAATTGCAAGAATATACATAATGACCGACACTTCCTTTCCTTTGCCACTGAACAATTTTATCAAAACATAGGAAAGAAAACCAAGCGATATACCGTTTGAAATGCTGTAAGTAAATGGCATACTTGCAATAGTGATAAATGCAGGCACTGCCTCAGAATAATCAGAGAAATCAATCTTTATCACTGATTCCATCATCATAATACCCACGATTATCAATGCCGGAGCAATTGCAACTGCGGGTATGAATCCAACAAGGGGAGCGGCAATCATCGCAATCAAAAAGAGTATTCCAGTAGTGACTGCAGTCAGACCGGTTCTACCCCCTTCTTCAATACCTGCAGCACTCTCAATATAGGAAGTAACTGTGGAAGTACCAACAACTGCACCAAGTACGGGTCCCAGTGAATCAGCAAAAAGAACTCTGCCAATCCTCGGTATGTGTCCTTTTTCGTCTATGAACTTTGCTTTTACTGCAAGACCGATAACTGTCCCGGCAGTATCAAAGAAATCAACAAATAATAGTGTAAAGATCAAGGTGATGAAAGACCATTGTAAGGCGCCTATTATGTTAAGTTTAAAAAAGGTTGGTGCTAAAGTTGGTTTCAATAATTGTAGTATCTCACCTCTTGTTCGGAAAAAGGGGATAAAACTCAGGACTGTACCCAGAAGGATTCCGATGAGTATTGCACCCTTGACTTTTCTGACCAGCATTATGGTTGTGACCATAAGTACAATCCCTGCAAGAATGATTTTCGGATATATGTCAGGATGTGCAAGTGGAGCAATTTTGACAAATGTTACAGGGTCTCTGGTAATAAGTCCTGCTTGTTCAAATCCGATAAAAGCAAGGAAGAGTCCTATTCCTACACTCACCGCGCACTTCAGTGTAAATGGAATAGAATCAATTATGGTTTCTCTCAATTTTGTCAATGTGATGATAACGATAATAATGCCTTCAATGAAGAAAAAGCCCAAGCCAATACGCCAATCTATTCCCATACCAACACATATTGAATATGCGAAGAATGCATTCAATCCCATTCCTGGTGCAAGGGCAATAGGATAATTTGATAATAATCCCATTGCGATGGTTACTAATCCCGCAACAAGACATGTTGCCAGGGTAACTGCACCTTTGTCCATGCCTGCGGCTTGCAGAATCAATGGATTAGCCGCAATGATATAAGCCATGGTCATGAAGGTTGTTATACCGGCAAGAATTTCAATCTTTATATTGGTGTTGTTTTCCTTTAGTTTAAAAATATTCTCAAGCATAAAACCTCCTTTCTCAAATTCTTCTTCCTATCCAATCATCCTTCTTCTTGCTACCTACTACTTACTACCTACTGCTTACTACTTACTACCTACTACCTACTACTTACTACTTACTATTTCTTCCACATCCAAACATCCTCAAACTATCTAACGACCACAATCTTTGTGACATCAGTTCCTGAACCAAATGTATTGAGAAGACAATAATATATGCCACTATTCACATAATTCCCCTTCTCATCTTTGCCGTCCCAGATAAATGCAGCATTTGGAGATGAAGGATCAGTATCTGTATATCGTCCTGGAACAAATGGTTTATTGGGCTGAATCTTCTTTATAAGTCTGCCGGTGATAGAGAATATCCTCAATTCCAGATTATAAGGTTTGGTACTGAGTGTAAAGGGTAGATAAATGTTGGCGTGGGATGAGAGAGTAAAGGGATTGGGGAACGGGTTTAAAAATTTGCAACCAGGTTCAGGTGAAATATCTGGTGGGGTATAGTAAAACGCCTTTACTACATCTGGCCAGCCATATCCCATACTATCACTTGGCGATTGGGCAAAACTTGCGGTTTCAAACAGTGCATTTCTGATCGAATCAACATTCCATCTTTGATGGCCTTCAAGCAATAATGCGCAGATTCCTGCTACCATTGCTGTTGCCCCGGAGGTGCCAAAAGAATACAAATATGTGTTTTTCTCATCCGGATTTATCACAACCGGTGCTGCAGACAAACACACGATTTCTGGTTTTAGCCTGCCGTCATAGGTTGGACCCCTGCCTGAATACTTCCAGCGCTGGTATGTGGAATCAATACCACCAACAGTGATTGCATTTATCGCATCGCCGGGCACGACGAGCTGCGGAATTGCCACATTGCCAGCAGCAGTAACCACAACCAGACCCCGCTTTGTTGCTTCATAGGCCGCAATTGATGCTGGAGAGGTTCTGCCATCATAATCATAGGGCCAGTTATACCAATCAGTATAGCCCAGAGAGCTTGAGACAATGTCAGCACCCTGAGATTCAGCCCATTCAAGCCCGGCAATGTAGGTGTCTTCTTCAACTGGGAATTCATACAGAGAATCAGGGTTTTCAGTCTTGGCAACTATGAACTGATCACCTGGCGCAACACCAATGTAATTGTTTGTTGCATATCCACCAACCAGTCCG
>JBDRWH010000136.1:0-5011 GCA_039802325.1 Caldifarciminota bacterium | reverse complement strand
CACCGGTGATATGACCTTTACTTCTGCCAAAACCTATGATATTGAAGTGTATGCGCCGGGTATGGATGAATGGCTTGAGGTTTCTTCAGTGAGTTGTTATGAACAGTATCAGGCAAGACGGGCAATGATACGATACCGTAAGTCCACAGGTGGTGTTGATTATGTGTGTACGATAAATGGTTCAGGACTTGCTACACCAAGAACTTTTATCGGAATCGTAGAAAATTACCAAACCGAAGATGGCAGGATAAAAATCCCGGATGTCTTGAGGTCTTATATGGATGGGATTGAGTATATTGAGTAATAAAGATTATTCAGAGAAGTTTTTTCTTAAATATTCCAGTACAGTCTTCATATCTTCCGGTAAGGGAGCAGAGAAATGTAGTATTTGTTTTGTGCGAGGGTGGTAAAAGTCCAATTCTGAGGCATGCAGAGCCTGCCTGTCAATTAGTCTTAGAATTTCCTGAAAATGTGTTAGATACGCAGATCTTTTTATGATCCCGGGATTTCTGCCTCCGTAGTCCTTATCTCCAATCACCGGACAGCCAACATAATTCAAATGGACCCTAATCTGATGGGTTCTACCAGTAATGAGCCAGACCTTCAAGTGACTCGCAATTGGAAATTTCTCAAGGACAAGATATTTTGTCTTTGCCATCTTGCTGGAAAGTGGGGTAACAGTCATTTTGGTGCGGATGAGAGAACTTCTGCCAATCGGTGCTTCAATATTACCTTCATTCAATCCTGGAGAATTCCAGCACAAAACATCATATTTCTTCTGAATCTGCCTACGAGCAATTGCCTTGCCCAAATTGCTCAATGCTTCATCAGTCTTGGCAAAGATAATAAGGCCGGTTGTATCCTTATCCAAACGATGCAGCACTCCGGGCCTTACTTCATCAGTCAAACTGGGTAGTTTCCCGCAGTGATGCAAAAGGGCATTGACCATGGTGTGTTCAAAATGACCCCGTGCTGGATGGACAATAATACCTTTTGGTTTGTTAATGACTATGATGTCATCATCTTCATAGATAATATCCAGTGGAATATTTTCTGGTTTTATCTCAGCTGAAGTTTGCAATTCAAACACTGCATAAATTTCGTCATTTTCTTTTACCCGGTACGAACATTTCGCAGGCTTGTTGTTTACCAGAACCTTCTTTTGTTTGATTAGTTTCTGAATGAGATTCCGGGATAACCCAATGCCCGATATGTAAAGATATTGATCAAGCCTTGTGCCCCATTGTTTTTCTGAGACCTTACGCCGGAACTCCTGCTGGACTTTATCCATTTGTTTATCCGGCAATAACTTTCTTTTCTATTTCAATAATTTGCTTTATGCCTGTTTGAGCAATCTCCAGCAGTTTCTGAAGTTCTTGCTTTGTCATTGGCATTTTTTCAGCAGTAGCACCAAATTCAATGATCTTTTCACGACCGGTCATCACCAGATTCATATCCACTTCCGCATTTGAATCTTCTTCATAACAGAGATCAATGAGTATTTCACCGCGAACAATACCCGCACTTATCGCACCCACAAAATCAAGAATAGGAAATTGTGTGAACTCTTTGTTTGACCACATTTTTTTTACAGCGCTGTATAATGCCAGAAATGCACCATTCACAGCGGCGGTTCTTGTACCACCATCAGCCTGAAGAACATCGCAGTCAATGATAAATGTGCGTTCGCCTACGACGGAAAGGTCAAAGACAGGCCTTAGTGCTCGGCCAATAAATCGTCTAATCTCCTGAGTGCGTCCGGTAAGCCGACCAGTATTTGCCTCACGCTGAGTCCGTTCTTTTGTTGAAGCAGGCAAGAGTGCATATTCGGCAGTTAACCAGCCCTGACCTTTTCCGACAAGAAACTGCGGCACACGATTTTCCACGGTGACCGCACATAATACTACAGTCTTGCCAAGTTTAAACAAACAAGAGCCAGCAGGATACTGAAGATAATCAAGTTCAATTTCTATCTTTCTTATTTCATTATTTTGTCTTTGATCAATCCTCATAAATCTCCTTTTTACATAGTACCTGGAACAGCACGAAAATAATTCTTCAATGGCTCACCCAGAAACCTTTCAGCAATTTCCTTAAAATTCATTGAGAAATCTGTTAGATATACAGTGATATTTCCACTGCCCGAAGGATTCAATATGTTCTTTTCTCCAAGTATGAAGGCAATTTCCTTACCCAATTCCACAGATGCATCAACATAGTTTATATCACCGAGTACTCTTTTTATTACATTCAGTAATAATGGGAAGTGCGTACAGCCAAGTAGTAGCGTATCAATACCATCTTTTTTCAAAGGGACAAGATAGTCACGAGCAATCATTTCTGTTGCCGGATGGTCAATAAGTCCCTCTTCTACCAGAGGTACGAATAATGGGCAGGCTCTGCCCAGAAGCTCAACCTTTGCATTTAGCTCCCGAAAAGCCTTTTCATAGGCACCACTATGGATTGTCAGACTTGTTCCAATTACACCTATTTTATTATTCTTTGTGAGTTCCATTGCTTTTTTTACTCCTGGTTTAATGACGCCGATGATGGGGACGGAGAATTCCTTCTGAAGTATTTCAAGGGCAACTGAAGTAGAGGAATAGCAGGCAATCAAAATACATTTGACCGCTCTTCCGAGCAAAAACTTCGTATTTTCTCTTGAGAATTGAATAATAGCATCATATGATTTTGTTCCGTAAGGAAGTCGGGCTGTATCACCAAGATAAACGATATCCTCATTTGGCAGTGCCTTTCTGATTTCTTTTACCACGGTAAGTCCGCCAATACCTGAATCAAATATACCAATCGGCGAATTATTCAATGATTCAACCTCCTTTCATAATCTTTGATAAAAGTTTTTAGTCCAGAAAATATTACATAGGCAAGTTTTTCCTGAAAATCTTTTTTTCTCAATAATTTTTCCTCTTCAGGATTGGAGATGAAAGCACACTCTACCAAAACGGAAGGCATGAAAGCACCGCGCAGGACATAAAAACCTGCCTGGTTGACACTCCGAGCAGGAATATTGAGCAAATTTTCTGCACTTATCTGGATCGCCTCAGCGAGATTATTTGATTCTTCAAGAAATACACTCTGGGCAAGGTCGTAGAGGATGAAGTTTATATCGCTGGAAGGTTTTACGTCTTCATCAAACATCAGGGATGCATTCTCCATTGCGGCTGCTGTCCGTTCTTCATTGGTTCTTGCCTCAGAAAGGAAGTAAGTTTCAAAACCGCGCGCCA
Source organism: Caldifarciminota bacterium (assembly GCA_039802325.1). GTDB lineage: Bacteria > Hydrothermota > Tepidihabitantia > SM23-42 > JAOAFX01 > JAOAFX01. The sequence goes on along the minus strand of JBDRWH010000136.1, from coordinate 1,766 downwards.
TGCTGTTTTTCCGGGCAGCATTGCAGTGAATACTGACAAAGATATCTGCTGAATTACGGTTGGCAAAGTTGGTTCTGCCTTTTAGAGAAAGATGCTGGTCTTTATCCCTTGTCAAAAGGACACCTATTTTCAGTGAATCTTCAATATATTCCTTTAAGATTTTTGAAATTGCAAGGTTTGCGTCTTTCTCGTATAATCCATTTTTCCCGACCGCACCGGGATCAAGACCTCCGTGTCCAGGATCAATTACAACTAATTGAACATTCTTGATAATCTTATTGTAGAATACAATTTCATCCTGTCTTTCCAGGTAAGCATTGATATCTGTAAGGTTCAATTCTAAACGGGTATAAGTGGCATAAGGATGCAAATTGATTGATTTGATTACTCCTTTTGGTTTTAATTTGGTTTTTTCGGCGTATTGTCCATCTATTTCAATGATTGTGGTCTGGGGTGAAAACTGGACATCAAATTCCACAGGTTTTTGCCAGGAAAATTTAAGTATTGTTGAATCACCTCTGGTAACTACATCAATATTTTCAATGATCGGAATTTCTTCAATCTTTTTTAGAAATAAAAGTCGCTCAAGTTTTGCTCCCAGTATGCGCGTTATAAGACAGGCAGGAAAATAGATTTGTTCGTCCATTAAATGGGGGGCAAAGGGGAGATTGAGAAAGGAAGTGTCACATTTTATTATATTGAGATCAGCAATCAGGGTTATTTTGTGGTCGGGTGTTGAAAGCACACAGCGTGCATGGATTTTGTCAAAAACATAATTGATATCACAAAATTCTGCAATCGTCCTCAATGGTAAATAATCCTGATTGTCAATGAATTCACTTTGAAAAATGGCAGAATTATTTTCATAGACAATTTCGTATTTTTGGCTGAGAGTAATAAATACCAACAATATGATATTCATCGGTTCAACCCTTTTATCTTCTTTAGATTCTTTTTTGCCTCTTCACGCAGAATTTTTTCTTTCTTATCATAGATATGTTTTCTTCGACATATACCAATAGAAATCTTGGCAAATCCTTTATCGTTGAAATATATTTTCAGAGGGATTAAGAGATTCCCCTTTTGAGTTATAGTGCCAAAAAGCCTCTTAATTTCCTCTTTCCTGAGGAGCAATTTTCGTTTCCTTTTTGGGTCAGGGGTTGATACGGTGCTGAATTTATAAGGAGTGATGTGCAAATTATACAAAAATACTTCATTATTCTTGATTTCAGCATAGGCGTCACTTAAAGAAACTTCTCCCTGACGTAATGATTTGACTTCACTTCCTTTAAGCACAATTCCCGCCTCATAGATATCAATGATCTCATAGAGATGACCTGCCTTGCGATTGGTGCTTACAATCTTCATTAAGTATTATAACAGACAAACTAACAAAAGTCAAGAAAGTCAGATTTGGCAGATACAATAATGAAGAAGAGGGAGGCATTTGCCTCCCTCTTTTCACTTTATGCTACTTTTTTTTCTTCTTACCCTTCTTTTTGGTTTTCTTTGCCTTGCACTTTGGCATTATGCCTCCTTTTTATTTGATAATTATACTCATTATTTCAATTTTGTCAATAGTCTGGAGTAATAGAAGCAACAAAAGTTCTTAAATCCCAAAAATGTAGTAACGATGATCGATTCATTTGAAAGAACAAAAATCACCAAAGGGAATTCAACAGAGCGAAGATAAATTTTTGTTGACATTGACAATAATCAGAATATAATCTGGAAAAAGGAGATTCATGGCAACATATATTTTAGTA